>CAIWVR010000304.1 GCA_903916165.1 uncultured Hyphomicrobiales bacterium
CACGTCATTGCGAGCGCAGCGAAGCAATCCAGAAGCCGCGCGTAAGGCGGTTGCCGCCTCTCTCGCAAGGGTGTCTTTCAAGCGTTAAAGATTCGGGACTGGATTGCTTCGCTCCGCTCGCAATGACGGCGTTAATTTACTTCTTGTAAGGTCCCAGATCCTTCACAGCCGCCTCAACGAAACTCGTCTCCAGGATCGATTCGATCTTCTGGTCCTTGTTGGTTACCAGGCCCTGCTCCTGGAAGAAGGTCAGGTCCTTGCGCATGGAGGCGAGGTCGAGCTTGCCGTCGGGGTCGCAGGCGTGGGGATAGATGTCGCGCAGCAGTTCGGGTTTCATGCCGAGGTTCTTCGACAGGATTGCGATGATCTGGTCAGCCTTCGGATCTTTTTTCCACTGCCCGTTTTCGAGCGCGTCATTGTAGTCGCGCGCGCCGCGCACATAGGCCTTCATGAAGCGCCGCGCGACATCGGGCTTTTCGCGGGCAAATGTCTCGCCGTAGAAGATCATCGAGATCTGGTCGTTGGGGTAAAAATCTTCCGTCGATTTCCAGCGCACCGCAATGCCGTCGCTCACGAGTTTGGTGGCGAAGGGTTCAACCATCATGGAGGCGTCAATGGACTTGCCGGCGAAGGCACCGACCTGCTGCGGGAAGCCGAGCGCCACGACATCGGCATCGGCAAAGGTGTGGCCGCCCTTCTTCATTGCCTCGTTGGTCACCGACAGAGCAGTGACGCCGGGTGCCGCGACGGCGAACTTCAGGCCCTTCAGGTCCTTGTAATCCTTCACGCGGCCCGAATCGATGAGATCCTTGCGGATCATGAGGGTCTGGTACTGATAGCCCGGCGCGGTGCGGCCGCGGTCGGCGACGGCGCGGATCTCGATCTTGCGGGTGGCGGCATTGTAGAGGCCGGCGGAGGCGGCACCCGAGCCGACGTCAAGTTCGCCGGTGCCCAAGGGCGCGATCATCTTCGCGGCGGAATCGAAGACGTTGAACGTGACGTCGAGGTTTTCGGCGGCGAAATAGCCTTTCTCCTGCGCGACGTAAAAGCCGACATCGCCGCTGTTGCCAACCGCACCGACATTGACCTTGTCGGCTGCCAGGGCGGTCATGGAACAGGGGAGAGCGAGAAGGGCCGCGCCGAAGAGCGCACGCACGGTCATTTTCATCATGTCCTCCTGCCCGTACGAAAGGCCGCACCCTTGCGCGGCCCCGTCAGGCTGGGAGGCAGATTATCCCTTCTGGCTCATCGAACAAGACGGCAGTCGATCACTAAACCGGTCTAATCCTCGGCGGCCTCGGCGTCGGCATTGGCCTTGAGCGGTTTCAGGATGACCGGGCGCAGCAGGAACGACGGAACGTGGTCGCCCAAGCCGATGACCGGTGGATCATTGTCGTCGTTGTTGTAGCGGCGACGATCCTGGCCCCGGTCGTTCTGGTAGCGGTCCTGCGAGGGCGCGCGCTCGGGGGCACGCTCTGGTGTGCGCTCCTGCAGGGCGCGGGGTTGGGGCGCGTTGTCGGGGACCGGTTGGGCGTCGCGCTGGGGGCGCTCTGGACGACCTTCCTGACGTGGCTGGCGGGGTGCGCGCGGGGCCCGGGCGGCACGGGGCGCGCGTTCTTCCCGCACGGGACGGGGTGCGCGGGGCGCGGGCGCTGCGGCTTCCACCGCTTCGATCATGTCGTCTTCGCGCTCTGCGCGCGGAGCCACTGGCTCACGCTCGGCACGCGGGGTGCGCTCGCGGCCGCGGCCGCCACGCTCGCCGCGTTCTGCCGTTGTGCCGCGTTCGGCTGCTGCGCCACGTTCGCGCCGACCACGGCTGCTGCGGGGACGCTCTTCCTCGGCACCGGCCTCGGCGGCCGGCAGGTCGACGAGCGACGGGCCAAACCAGTCGATCTTGCGGCTGATCAGCTTTTCGATGTCGTCAACAGAGCGCTGGTCGGAGCGCGTGACGATCGTGTAGGCGACGCCGCTGCGGCCCGCGCGGCCGGTGCGGCCGATACGGTGGACATAATCTTCCGCATGGGTCGGGACGTCGAAGTTGAGAACGTGGCTGACGTCTGGAATATCGAGACCGCGTGCGGCCACATCCGAGCAGACGAGCAGGTCGACCGCCCCGTTCTTGAAGGCGTCGAGTGAGGCCATGCGCGCGCGCTGGTCCATGTCGCCATGCAGGGCGCCAACCGGGAAGCCATGCGTCTGGAGCGACTTGTAGACGATCGCGACATCGCTCTTGCGATTGCAGAAGATGATCGCATTCTTCAGGCCTTCAGCACCGCGCAGCAGGCGCCGGAGCGTCTCACGCTTGGCCGTGCCGCCACTGTGCGAGGCGACGAGGCCCTGCGTGATGGTCGAGGCGGTCGTTGCGGCTTTCGCCACTTCGATGCGGGCTGGATTGTGCAGGAACTGTTCGGTCAGGCGGGTGATTTCCGGCGGCATGGTGGCCGAGAAGAACAGCGTCTGGCGCGTGAAGGGCACGAGCTTGCAGATGCGCTCGATGTCCGGAATGAAGCCCATGTCGAGCATGCGGTCGGCCTCGTCGATGACGAGAATCTCGATGCCCGTCAGCAGCAGCTTGCCGCGCTCGGAGAAGTCGAGCAGGCGTCCCGGCGTCGCGATCAGCACGTCGGCACCGCGCATGATCTTGGCTTCCTGGTCCGCGAAGGACACGCCGCCGATCAGCAGGGCGACGTTGATCTTGTGGTTGGCTCCATATTTCATGAAGCTTTCCTCGACCTGCGCTGCGAGTTCGCGCGTTGGTTCGAGGATCAGCGTGCGCGGCATGCGGGCGCGGGCGCGCCCACTCTCAAGCCGGGACAGCATGGGCAGTGTGAAGGCCGCCGTCTTGCCGGTGCCGGTCTGGGCGATGCCGAGCACGTCGCGCCCGGCAAGGGCGTGCGGGATGGCTTCCGCCTGGATGGGTGTGGGGGTTGTGTAGCCGGAGGCCGCAACTGCTTGCAGGACCTTCTCGCTCAGGCCGAGTTCGTCGAATGTCATTCTTGATTGAGCCTAACGCGGCGGGGCGATCTTGTCGCAGCAGCCGCTGAAGACGCGTCGAAACTTGTGAAACCTCGCTGCAGATTGCAACGGAACGGGCGGGCGGGCACGCGTGGGCCTCGGAGCGCCGACAGCAGAGATAGCCGCAAATCGCGCAAAGTCAATCAACTTTCGCCGCCTGAGCCTGATCGAAATGCTTTTGGAGGCCTGCGCAGGAGGCGAGGACAATCGGCCGCAGGGCGGGGGAGGCCGTCGCCAGGAACGACGAGGGGTGTTCCCCTCGTCATTGCGAGGAGCCGAAGGCGACGCGGCAATCCATGTGAGGCG
>CAIWVR010000305.1 GCA_903916165.1 uncultured Hyphomicrobiales bacterium
CGACCTCGCATTTCATCGTCGCGAAAGCATCGCGCAAGCCGGCGGGCTTGTCAGCAGACAATCCGGGCGGGGCCACGATCGGGCGGCCGGGACCGGGACCCGAGACGACGTCAATGGTCAGGCTCCTGGAAGCGACAGCCGATTGCGCCAGCACCGGCGACAGGGCGGGAAGGCCCATCAAAACTCCAAGCACGGCCTTGCTGAAACGCATCTTCCCTCGCTCGATGAACCGGGGTCCTGTCGTCACCCCCAGAGCACTCACCCATATTCTTCGTCTTTTGGCTAAGCACCTGCCGGAATATCGTGTCAGGAAGCGTCCTGCAATCTTGTCAGGTGAGATTTGACCATATTTTAGGGCATCGGCTGCCGCCACGCCAGCTCGCCGGCTGCAATATGCCCGGCGACCAGCGGCAGAAGGGCTGTTTCCAGTGCCCGGCGACGCCGGGCATCCAGCCCGCGGCGCGTGACCAGCACCAGCGTGCGCGCGATCTCGGGCGCGATCACGCGCCGCGCGGCGAGCTGGCCCGAGCGGATTTCCTCGTAGAACAGGCCGAGCGGCACGATCGAGCAGCGCCCGTGGCGCACCAGCAATTCGCGTTTGACGGTAACGGCCTCCGCCTCGATCAGGTCGAGCGTAAGGGCGGCGGCGCGGGCGGTGGCCTCAATCACGCGCCGTCCAGCCTGAAAGCGCCCATCCAGCACCAGCGGCAGAGCCGCGACATCGGCGAAGGCGATCTGCGCGCCAGCGCCCACCACACCCGGCGGGCCGACGAGGAACAGATCCTCGGTATAGAGCGGCATGGCGCGGGAGGTGTCGACGCTTTCGGGATCGTAGCAAAGCGCCGCGTCGAGCACGCCTTCGATCACCAGACGTGCAAGTTCGTCTGACAGGCCTTCGCGCAGGGTGAGCCGCGGGCCTTGACCTGCCGCCGACATGGCCACCAACCCGGGTGCCAGGGCCCGGCCCGGCGTGGGCGTGACCCCCAGCGACAGCGATCCGGCGGGCGAGGCCATCAAACCCGACAGGGCGGCCTCCGCCGCCTCGACCTCAGTGAGGATTCTGCGCACGTGCCCGGCGAGCAGGAGCCCTGCCGGGGTCGCTGTGACACCTCGCGAATGGCGCTCCAGAAGCGGCACACCATGGCGCGCCTCCAGCTGCTTCACCTGATAACCGAGCGCGGGCTGCGAAACATGCAGCCGCCGCGCTGCGGCCGTGAAGGAGCCGGCATCGAGCACGGCGAGGAAATAGCGAAGCTGGCGAAAGTCCATGTCGCTATAAAAACCATTTATAGAAGATCCTCAACCTCTGTATTGGCCAAAGCCGCCCGATGCTGGTTCTCTGCCGCCACCAACGACAGGCATATAAGGAAAACCGTCCATGCGTTACATTGATGCGTTCAACCACTTTTTTCCCAAGGCCCTCTGGGACAAAATGATGGTATCGGAAGGTGCCGCCAAGGATATTGGCAAGCGCATGCGCGGCATTCCGTGCATCTATGATCTCGACGAGCGCCTGAAATGCGTCGACATGTTCCGCAAGGACAATGATTACAGTCAGGTGATCTCGCTCGGCATGCCGCCGCTGGAATCGCTCGGCACGCCCGCACAGGTCGAGGAATTCGCCAGGCTGGGCAATGACGGCATGGCCGAACTCGTGCGGAAATACCCGGACCATTTCTGCGGATTTTTGGCCTCGCTGCCGATGAACTCCGACAATGCGGTCAAGGAAGCCGAGCGCGCCTTCGCGCTGGGCGCCAACGGCCTGCAGATCCACACCAACATCAATGGCGACCCGCTCGACCATCCGAAATATTTCGGCGTGTTCGAACTCGCCGCCAAGTCCGGCAAGCCGGTGTTCCTGCATCCCTCGCGCGGCGCTGCCGACGTGACCGATTACAAGAACGAGTCGAAGTCAAAGTATGAAATCTGGTGGACCTTCGGCTGGCCCTACGAGACCTCCGCCGCCATGGCGCGCCTCGTCTTCTCCGGCATGATGGACAAGCTGCCTGAATTGAAGGTGCTGGCCCACCATCTGGGCGCGATGGTTCCCTATTTCGAAGGTCGCGTCGGACCGGGCTGGGATCAACTCGGCAAGCGCACATCGGACGAGGATTATTCGATCGTGCTCGAGGGCCTCAAGAAGCGCCCGTTCGATTATTTCAAGGACTTCTATGCTGACACCGCAGTGTTTGGCTCGAAGCCCGCGACCGAATGCGGCCTCGCCTTCTACGGCGAAGACAAGGTGCTGTTCGCCTCCGATTCCCCGTTCGATCCTGAAAAGGGCCCGGGCTACATCCGCGACACGATGAAGGTTTTGTCCGAAGTCGAAATGTCGAACGACATGCGCGAGAAGATCAACTTCAGGAATGCGCAGAAACTGCTCGGCGTGAAGTAAGCGCTGATAGCAGGTGACGTTTTGAATCCGCCCGGGTGACCGGGCGGGTTTTTTTGTGCCTACATTGCGACGCGCCCACCTCTCCGCCGTCATTGCGAGCGCAGCGAAGCAATGACGGGGCTCACAAACAAAAAAGGCGCCCTGCAAGGCGCCTCTCTCGAGTCATATGAACCAGCTCACCTTTTCGCCGGCCCAAGCTCCTTCACCGCCGCTTCGGCAAACGATGTGTCGACCACCTGGTCGACAGTTACCTTGCCGGTCACGTCGCCGGTCTCCCTGAAGAAGGCGAGGTCCTTCTTCAACGAGTCCATATTGAGCTTGCCGTCAGGATCCGTGCCGTGGACGATCATGGTGCGCAGCGTGGTCTCGTCCTTGATCACCGAATATTTGGCGAGGATCTTCACCATCTCGTCGGCACCCGGCCCCGTGAGGCGGCCGTTCACCACCGCGCCGTTGAAATCGCGCACGGCGCGGATATAGGCTTTCATGAAGCGCTTGGCGACATCCGGGCGCTTCTCGGCGAATTCGCCCGACATCAGGATCGTCGCGGTCTGCGCATTGGGATAGAATTCGTCATTGCCCCTGTAGCGGATAGCCGCGCCAAGCTCGACGATCTTCGACACCGTCGGTTCAGTGGAAATGCTCGCCGCAATGGCCCCGTTCTGGAACGCCACGACATGCTGCGGGAAGCCGAGATAGACCTTCTCGACATCGTCATATTTCAGGCCGGCGCTTTTCATTGCCTCGTTCAGCACGGAGGCGTCCGAGCCCCCGGCGCCGGTGATGGCGACCTTCATGCCCTTCAGATCGGCGAAGCTCTTCACCTTGCCGGAGTCGATCAGATCCTTGCGCACCATGAAGGCCTGAAAACCGGCGCCTTTCACATTATGCGCCTTATCGGCCACGATCTTGATGCGGATGCCGCGATCGACTGCATTGTAGAGGCCCGCCGACGCCGCGCCGCCGCCCGCATCGAGCTGGCCCGCACCCAGCGGTGCCACCATTTTCGCGCCCGTGTCGAAAGACACAAATTCAGCCTCGATGCCCTCGGCCTTGTAATAGCCCTTGGCGTCGGCGACGAAGAGCGCCGCGTCGCTGGAAGCATTGACGACGGCGATGGTCATTTTGTCAGCGGCGAGAGCCGGCTGCGTCAGTGCGGCAAGGGCTGCAAGGCAGAGCGCTTTTGAAATATTGGTCATTGTGTTTCCTCCTTCGCGTCGTCATTGCGAGGAGCAAAGCGACGAAGCAATCCATCTGGCAGTTGCCGAAGATGGATTGCTTCGCTGCGCTCGCAATGACGAGGCCAAATTGCGTTGTGACGCGATCAGCCGATCGGGTCGGTGCGCGAGAAGCCGGGGCCCATTTCCCAGGTCTTGGGGCGGTACGGGCGGTTAACCTCGCGGCACCAGTTTTCCCAGCCGCGTTCCCAGGTGAAGCCGGCGCGGCCGCGCGTATTGGCCGCCACTTCTTCCTCATGCATGTACTGCACTTCGCCCAACTGCAGCGCCTTGATGAGCATCTCCGCGTTGATTTCCATGTAGATGCCGGTGAACACCGCCTCGCGGATCGAGCGGCCACAAACAACGCTGCCATGGCCGCGCATCAGCGACACGGTGCGGCTGCCCAGCGTCTTGGCGAGGTCGCGGCCCATGTCAATATTCGTGACGAGCAGATTGGTGTTATGGCCGAACTTGGTGGCAATGTCCCAGTTGGGAATGTCGATGCCGATCGGCGCGCACATGTGCATGATCGGGCGCATCTTGCGGCCAGTGACCGTGAACGGCACAACATTGGGACTGTGATTGTGCACCACCGAATTGACGTCGGGACGCGCTTCCAGGATTGCGCCATGGATGAAGCGCTCGGAATAGGGCTTGCCGACTTCCTTGCCGACGATCTGGCCGTCGAGCGTGAATTCCATGATGTCTTCATCGACGATGCAGGCCGGGGCGCGGGCGCGCGACATCAGGAAGTGGTTCGGATTTTCAGGATGGCGCACGGAGATGTGGCCGAAGGAATCGACCACGTGGTGATGGGCGAGAATCCGGTTCGCCGTAGCGAGCTCTTCCTTGATTTGACCCAGATCGGTCATGCATGTCCTCCTCTAGTGCGTCAGCCTTGCCGTGGCGGCCCCGGATTTTTGAGGGCACCGCTCGTTTCTTCCATACATGCTTGCAACGCGGTCCGCTACAGCCTGAGCCGCGGCGTCTCGATCTGCGGAGTGGCCGTGCGCGCGATTGTGCGCGTGACGGTCTGCGCGCCATTGATCACGCGCAGGGCGATCTCGGCCGTGCGCTGTTCGCTGACATGATCGGCACCGATGGTGATGCTGAGCGAGCCGAGCACATTGTTGCGGCGGTCGAAAATGGGGGCCGCAATGCCGGTGACGCCGCGCGTCACCTGGCTTTCGGTCTTGTCCCAGCCGTCCTGCCGGATCGCGCGCAGGCGCGCACGCATGTCGTTCAGGCTGTCGCCCAGGCCCGCATCGCGCACGGCGGCGGGTTCAACCTCATAGAGCTTGCGGATCATGGCGGAGGGCAGATAGGCGAGGATGATGCGCGACGCCGCGCCCTGCAGCAGCGGCCGGGCGCGGCCCCGCTCGTAATTGGACTGGAAAGCGGCCTGGCCCTGCTCCTGGTGGACGCAGAGAACGCGATCCTTGTAGCGGCGGCACAGCAGGGCGATGCCCGGCGCATCCAGCAGCAGGTCGGCCATCACCGGGCGGCTCGCCAGGATCAGCGGATCGCGCTCGCGCATGCCGTAATCAAGTTCGGCGATACGCGGCCCGAGCGTATAGCCGACGTCGGGCAGCGAGGTCAGCAGGCCGGTGTCGGTCAGGACCTTCAGATAGCGATAGAGCGTCGAGCGCGTGTAGCCGAGACGCGTCTGCATCTCCTCGAGAGTCCATTCCAGCCGCTCGCCCTCAAACAGGTCGAGAATGACGATCATCCGCTCGAGAGAATTCAAAGCCTGTCCAATCCCCTTGCCTTGTCGCTTGGTGCGTTCGCGTCCGAAGGCGCATCAAACCCCAGCGGAAGGCTCAGGCCAAGACCTTCATTGGGGGAAGGCGTCAAATCAGGCCAGCAATGTGCGCGCGGCGGCCTGGCCCGCGACAAAGCCCGTGGCAAAGGCCCCCTGCAGCAGGTAGCCGCCGGTCGGCGCTTCCCAGTCGAGCATCTCGCCGCAGGCATGGACCTGCGGCAGCTTCCTCAGCATCAACCCGTCGTCGAGCTCGTCCAGCGCAATACCGCCGGCGGTGGAGATCGCCCGCTCGATGGGGCGCGTCCCGACCAGCTGCAAGGGCAGCGCCTTGATCAGAATGGCAAGATCCTGCGGCTCGGCCGGCAGCTGCGGATCGGCTTCGCGCAGCAGCGCGCAGGCGACCGGCGAGAGGCCCGCCGCCTTGCGCAGGAAGCTCGACATGGATTGCTTGTCACGCGGGCGCGCCAGTTTCAGCGCCAGCGCATCGACGTCCACGTCGGGCCGCAGGTCAAGATGCAATGTGACCAGCCCTCCGGCCGCGAGCGCGTCGCGCAGGCGCGCGGAGAGTGCGTAGACCGCCCCGCCCTCAAGGCCGTGGCACGTGACCATGGCCTCGCCGCGCACGCTTTCTCCCTCGAACGCCAGGCGCAACGGCTTCACGGGCGATCCGGCGAAACGGTCGATAAAGAGCGGGCTCCAGTTGACGTCGAAGCCGCAATTGGCCGGCCTGAACGGATGGACCACGACGCCCTGCGCGCGCAACAGCTCGGCCCAGCCACCGTTGGACCCCAGCCGCGGCCAGGAGGCACCGCCCAGCGCCAGCACGCAGACGTCCGCCCGTTCCCCAATCCGTGCGCCATGTTGGTCGACAATGATCGCGCCCTGCGCGTCAAATCCCTGCAAGGCGCAGCGCGTCTGCAAGCGAACGCCCAGCCCGTCGAGCCGGCGAAGCCAGGCGCGCAGCAGCGGCGAGGCCTTGAAACTCTTGGGGAACACGCGCCCGCTCGATCCGGCGAATGTCGGTTCGCCCAGTTCCGCGCTCCACGCCTGCAGGCGCTCGGGCGGGAATTGCGCGATCAATGCGGCCAGGCGTCCGGAGGCGGCGCCATAGCGCGGCAGAAAGCTGTCGAGCGGCTCGCTGTGGGTCAGGTTCAGCCCGCCACGCCCGGCCATCAGGAACTTGCGCGCCGGCGAGGGCATGCGGTCATAGACCGTCACGGCGATCCCGGCCTTCGCCAATTCCTCAGCAGCCATCAATCCGGCGGGGCCGGCACCGATCACGACGGCAGATTTCTTTTGCGTGTTCAAGCGAGGCCCCGGGGGGTGCGAACAAACCTCACCCGGGGGCGAGGCTGGCTCCGCAGGAGCCGGTCGAGGGGTTACGCCCTATCCGGAGAGATGGAAACCCTTCATCCGTCCTGCTTCGCAGGGCACCTTCTCCCTCCGGGCGCAGGAAACGGGCGGCGTTCTTTTTTCCCACTTGCGCGCTTTTCACGCTAAAAGCTCCCCATGAACCAGCACGCCAAACGCCGCTATCAGGCCGGCCTCACCGCGGAAACCGAACGGGCCGAGCGATTGCGCCCCAAGGAGCCGAAGCTCCCGACCGCCCCGCTCGCCACGCCGGAAACCGGCGCGACCGTCTACGAGGTCACGCCCGAGGAGGCCGGGCAGCGGCTCGACAAGGTGCTGGCGTCGCGCGCAGAAGCCGCAGCCATCGCCCTCTCGCGCACGCGCCTGCGTGCGCTCATCGAGGAAGGTCGCGTGCTGGTCGATGGCAAGCCCACGACCGACGCGGGCGCCAAGGCCCGCGAAGGGCAGGTCCTCACCGTCGACATTCCCGCGCCGATCCCCGCCGAACCGCAGGGCGAGAACATTCCGCTCGATGTGGTGTTCGAGGACGAGCACCTGATCGTCATCGAAAAGCCGGCGGGCCTCGTCGTCCATCCGGCCAGCGGCCACGAAAACGGCACGCTGGTCAACGCCCTGATCGCCCATTGCGGCGACAGCCTGTCGGGCATTGGTGGCGTCCGCCGCCCCGGCATCGTCCACCGCATCGACAAGGACACGTCCGGCCTGCTCGTCGTCGCCAAGACCGACGCCGCCCACCAGGGCCTTTCGGCGCTGTTTGCCGATCATGGCCGCACACTCTCGCTGTCGCGCGAATATCTCGCCTTCGTCTGGGGCCGCATGGAGCGCCGCGCCGGCATGATCGACGCCCCGCTTGCCCGCCATCCGCACAATCGCGAGAAAATGGCCGTGGTCCGCAATGCGCAGTCGCGCGAGGCGATCACCCATTGGCAATCGGAGGAATATTTCACCTCCGGGTCGAGCACCGCGACACTGGTCGCCTGTCAGCTGGAGACCGGACGCACCCACCAGATCCGCGTCCACATGGCCCATATCGGCCATCCGCTGCTGGCCGACGCCGTCTATGGCGCGGGCTTCAAGACCAAGGCCGGCAATCTTGGATCGCTGGCCAAGGATGCGCTGGCGGCGCTGCGGTCGCGCCAGGCCCTGCATGCGGCACGCCTCGGCTTCGAGCATCCGATCACCGGCGAGGAACTGATGTTCGAGAGCCCCCTGCCCGCAGACCTCGCGGCCCTCGCCGAGGCACTCAGGGCCGACGGTGCCCTCTGACGTCTTCGTGAAGAAAATTTAATTCAGGGCACTCTGGTATTCCGACATGTGGTTGCGACATATCCGGATTCTCATCTATGGCCCTGTGAAAAGTAGGGTTTATCGATTGAGCTGCCATGGAAAGAAGGGGTGCCGGACCTCTGCGTCCCTCGCCTGCCGGGCACGGCACGCCCCCTTTTAGCCATGGTTGAGCAAAACTATATTCATGTCTGAGCCGAGCGCGACCTTGTGGTCGGCCGGACGCCGGGCCGCCCAGACCGGGGCCCCTACAGGAGGATGGAATGGCTGCTGCGCTTCCGATGATTTCTGCTGAAAGTGGGCTGTCCCGCTATCTCGCCGAAATCCGGCGGTTTCCGATGCTGGAGCCGCAGGAAGAATATATGCTTGCCAAAAGCTGGCGCGAGCACGGCGATCGGGACGCTGCGCATCGGCTGGTCACATCACATCTGCGCCTCGTCGCCAAGATCGCGATGGGCTATCGCGGCTATGGCCTGCCGATCGGCGAGGTCATTTCCGAGGGCAATGTCGGCCTCATGCAGGCCGTGAAGCGATTCGAGCCCGAGAAGGGCTTCAGGCTCGCGACCTATGCCATGTGGTGGATTCGCGCTTCGATCCAGGAATATGTCCTGCGCTCGTGGTCGCTCGTGAAAATGGGCACGACCGCGAACCAGAAGAAGCTGTTCTTCAACCTGCGCAAGGCCAAGAGCCAGATCTCCGCCCTGGAGGAAGGCGATCTTCGCCCCGAGCAGGTTGCCACCATCGCCACCAAGCTCGGCGTGACGCAACAGGACGTGATCGACATGAACCGCCGCATGAGCGGCGATGCATCGCTCAATGCCCCGCTTCGGCAGGAGGGCGAAGGCGAATGGCAGGATTGGCTGGTCGACGATTCCTCGAGCCAGGAGGCGCTGCTGGTCGATCGCGAGGAGAGCGACAATCGTCTGGCTGCCCTGCGCTCGGCGCTCGGCGTTCTCAATGATCGCGAGCGCCGCATCTTCGAGGCGCGCCGCCTCGCCGACGAACCCGTCACGCTGGAACAATTGTCGGAGGAGTTCAGCATTTCGCGCGAGCGCGTGCGCCAGATCGAGGTGCGTGCCTTCGAGAAGGTGCAGGCGGCGGTGAGGGCCGGCGTCGCACGACTCGAGACCATCGCGCCCGTCAAGCCGCAGATAGAGGAGCGCCCCGGCGCCTAGGAGACACGTTTCGCAAAATGCAAAAGGGCGGCTGTTTCAGCCGCCCTTTTATTGCACCGCTCCCCGCCATGACGATATTGCACGCTATTTCCAGGCGTCGAGCGCCTCATTGACGACGCGTTCGCCCGCCGTGCCCTTCTCGAAAGTGAGCTTGGCGATGCGCTGGTCGGACAGCTGCATCGGAATGTCGATCCAGCCGCGGTTGCGGATAAGATCGAGGTTACGGATCGTCGCACTCTCGCCACGCGTCAGGCCGACGAGGAAGAAATTGCGCAGGATCGGTGCTGGCGCGCCGACGAGGGCGTCGCCAGCCGGCGTGTCTTCCTTACGCATCTGCGGCGTCGAAATCGTCGCGACGCCCGGGATCGGCCCACCCTCGGTCGGCGTGAAACGCACCTCGATCGTATGGGTGGCCGGCAGCGTATTGTCCGCGTTCTTCTGGATGAGGATCACGGCCTTGAGCTTGGCGTCAGGCAGATCGACCTCGGCACGCACGCCGACGGAAAGCGGCTGGCCCGGCCCGCGACTCACATTATCAAGACGCCAGACGACAGTGCCGACATGGGTGCGCACGCGCTGCGGATCATCGGGAGCATCGACGAGAAGCGCGGCACGTTGGGCGACCGGGATCGACGGCAACACGGATTGCGATGCCTGGGGTTGCGGTTGGGGTTGGGGTTGGGGTTGCGACGGCTTTTGCTGCGACGGCTGGGATGGCTGGGGCTGCGCTGTCCCGAACGTGGACTGCTGTGCCGGTGCCACCGGCACCGCCTGGCCGCCACCGATCCGCTCGACGAGTTTGCCAACCGACTGTTCGGCAGCCGGCTCGGCACCGGGGGCCGGGCGAAGCCGGACGAGATCATCGGGATTGTCGCGTCGCATGTAAGCAAAGATCGCAATCGCAGCCACCACCAGCGCCACAGGCAAGCCGATCAGCCATGGACGTAAATTGCGCTCTTTGTTGATCGGCGGCAGCGGTGCCGCCGGCCGAACGCCCCCTTGGCGCGGCTCGTCCACAGCATCGTCCAGTATGGAGAGATCGGCGGAGACCCGCGCGGCTTCGGCGCGTGGACCATATTTGCGCAAGGTGCCATTGATCGGCGCTGTCTGCTCACGACGCTCGTTGCCCGCCTCGGCGACGAACCGCTCCAAGCCGATTTCCGCGTCGATGGTAAATGGTATTGGTGCCTCGACAAGCGGCGCGTCCATCCTCGACAGATCGACCGGTATCTGGGGCGCGAAGCCAGCATTCTCCGCCCCATTGGGAGACGGGATCTGCAGCGTCGGCGCAGGCCTTGTCACCTGTGGCTGAGCGACGCGTGTCGTCTCCGGCGGGGGCTGCACAACCCGTGTCGTTTCCGGCTGGGGCTGGGGCTGAGGCGTCCAGACCGGCTGCGGCTGGGCTGGTTGGGGCGCAGGCTGCGGTTGCGCTTGTGACGTGGGCTGCGCTTGTGACTTGGGCTGCGCTTGTGGCTTGGGCTGCGGCTTTGCCTCGACGGGGGCCGGTTTCGGCTCCATGAGCACCGAAGGCGGAACGGGCGTCTTGACGGCGGGCTTGGCAAGCGACGCGAGGCGCTGGCGCGCGGCATCGAGCGCGCCCAGACCTGCAGGTCGCTCGGCTGGCTTTGAGCTGGTGCGGGTCACCAAGGCCTGGCGCCCCGGCAGTGCCGGACGAACGGTCTGGATCGTCGGCCGCACCGCCGGCCCATCGGAACGTCGCGGAAGTGAGTCCAGCGACCTGTTGAGCTCGCCGGGTGAAGGAGGCATTCGCGTTGTGGAGGCCGGCACGGGTGGGGGGGCAGCTTCCGCCTCGAGCTGGGCGATAGCCTCGTCGAGCATTTGGCTCTCGCGCTGGATGTCCTGCTCGGCGATCGGCGGCTGCACAACACGCAACTGCCCGATCAACGCCGTACGCGCGCGCTCGTAGATCGCGCGCCGCGTCTCTGGCGTCGATTGCGGCAGGCCCGCAATCGCTCTTGCAAGCAGCGGGTAATATTCAGCCATTTCGCGTTACGACCACTCTCAAGACCCTCGACACTACGCGCCGCACCCCAAAAGCCTGACGTCGACCGACTCAGTCCTGAAAAGGATTGTGGACAAAGATCGTATCATCACGCTCGGGACTCGTCGAAAGTAAAGCCACCGGAGTTCCGATCAGTTCCTCGATCCGTCGCACGTATTTGATTGCCTGGGCGGGAAGATCGGCCCAGGACCGGGCTCCGGCCGTGGTCCCCTCCCAACCGGCGATCGTCTCATAGACCGGGATGACGCGCCCCTGAGCCGCCTGGCTCGCGGGCAGCCGGTCGATCCGCTGGCCGTCCAGCATGTAATGGGTGCATACGTTTATCTTGTCGAACCCATCGAGAATGTCAAGCTTTGTCAGGGCGATACCGTCGATGCCCGAGGTTTTCACGGCCTGGCGAACCAGCACTGCGTCGAACCAGCCGCAGCGGCGGGGGCGACCGGTCACCGTGCCAAATTCATGGCCGCGCTCGCCGATAAGGGCACCGATCTCGTCCATCAATTCCGTCGGGAACGGACCGCCGCCGACGCGCGTCGTATAGGCCTTGGCAATGCCAAGCACGTAACCAATGGCGCGTGGGCCGACGCCGGATCCCGTCGCCGCATTGGCAGCGGTGGTGTTCGACGAGGTGACAAAGGGGTAGGTGCCGTGATCGACGTCGAGCAGGGCACCCTGCGCGCCCTCGAACAGGATGCGCTTGCCCTGGCGGCGCATGGTGTCCAGCAACTCCCATGTCACCGCCATATAGGGGAGAACCTGCGGGGCAACCGCGAGAAGTTCCTCACGCAGAGCCCCTGCGGCGATGTCCGGCAGGCCGAGGCCGCGGCGCAGCGGATTATGATGCGCCAGCAAGCGGGCGATCTTGTCGTCCAGCGTGTCGGGCTCGGCGAGGTCCATGACACGCACGGAACGGCGGCCGACCTTGTCCTCGTAGGCAGGGCCGATGCCGCGCATCGTCGTGCCGATCTTGGTGCCCGAGGTGGAGGCGGATTCGCGATGCGCGTCGAGTTCGCGGTGTATGGAGAGGATCAGCGGCGCATTTTCCGCGAGCTTCAGATTGTGCGGGCCGACATCGACGCCCTGCGCCCGCAACTGGCCGATTTCCTTGACGAGGTGGTGCGGATCGACAACGACACCATTGCCGATGACTGAAATCTTGCCCTCGCGCACAATGCCCGACGGCAGCAGAGACAGCTTGTAGACCTTGCCGTCGATGACGAGCGTATGGCCGGCATTATGGCCGCCCTGGAAGCGAACGACGACATCCGCCTCGATC
>CAIWVR010000306.1 GCA_903916165.1 uncultured Hyphomicrobiales bacterium
GCCGGAGGAAAAATTCGGATTGGCCGTCCGCACATCCGGCTTTGCCATCGTCGCCATCTCGCTCGTCCTCAGGAAACCCGCACCGTGCCTATGCGCCACGGCGTGGGAGGTCAAGAGAGACTGCTCACGCCGCCTCGACGGGATCGGGCACGCGCCGCAAGGCGTCGCAGACGCTGTCCACAGCGGCCTCCACCAGCTGGCTGTCGACCCCCTCGCCCATCACGCGGATCAGTGGCTCGGTCCCTGACGGACGGATGACGAGACGGCCCGTCGCACCCAGAGACGCCTCGGCCTCGGCGATGGCCTTCCGCACCTGCGTGTCGGCCAGCGGCTTACCGCCCGAGAAGCGCACGTTCTTGAGGAATTGCGGATAGGGGTCGAAGCGGTGGCAGATCTCGCTCACCGGCTTGCCCTGCCGCTTCACCACGGCGAGAATCTGCAGTGCTGCGACCAGCCCGTCGCCGGTCGTGGTGTGATCGGAGAGGATGATGTGGCCCGATTGCTCACCGCCGAGATTATAGCCGTCCTCGCGCATGCGCTCCAGCACGTAGCGGTCGCCGACTGCCGTGCGCACCAGCGACAGGCCGCGCGTCTCGAGATGCTTCTCAAGGCCAAGGTTGGACATGATCGTGGCGACGATGCCCGGCCGCGAGAGCAAGCCGTCCTGCTGCAGGCTTTCGGCAATCACCGCCATGAGCTGGTCACCGTCGACGAGCTGGCCACGTTCGTCGACGATCAGCACGCGGTCGGCATCGCCATCCAGCGCGATGCCGATGTCGGCGCGCACTTCGCGGACCTTTTCAATCAGGCGCTGCGGCGCGGTGGAACCGACTTCATGGTTGATGTTGAAGCCATCCGGTTCGACGCCAATGGTGAAGACCTCCGCGCCGAGTTCCCAGAGGGCTTCAGGCGCGGCGCGATAGCCGGCACCATTGGCGCAATCAACGACAATGCGCAGCCCCTCCAGCGACAGGTTGCGTGGCAGCGTGCGCTTGGCAAATTCGATGTAGCGCGCCCGCACGTCATCGACGCGACGCGCCCGGCCCAGCAAGCGCGAAGACGCCAACTGCGGCCCGAGATCGGAATCGAGAAGCTTTTCGATTTCAGCCTCGACCTCGTCGGAGAGTTTGAAGCCGTCGGGGCCAAACAGCTTGATGCCATTGTCGGCGTAAGGATTGTGCGAGGCCGAGATCATCACGCCGACATCCGCGCGCATGGAGCGCGTCAGCATGGCCACCGCCGGCGTCGGCACCGGGCCGAGCAGCAGAACATCCATGCCCACCGACGTGAAGCCGCCGACCATGGCATATTCAACCATATAGCCCGACAGGCGCGTGTCCTTGCCGATGACCACGCGATGGCGATGGTCGCCGCGCTGGAAGGCGAGCCCGGTCGCCTGCCCCACCTTCATGGCGAGTTCAGGCGTGATCAGGCCATTGGCCTTACCGCGAATGCCGTCGGTGCCAAAATATTTACGTCCCATCGAGCGGTCCCTGCAGGTCTGGCGCACCAATGGCCCCAAGAACCCAAGGGCCCTCCAGGTGTCAAGTCTCTTCAATTGCTTGAGCGGTTCCCCGAACACCCGCGCATTGGCTTAAGATGCGGTCGACAAGAACAGGATCAAACAGTTCGAGAGGCGTCATGCGCATTTATCACAACCCCAATTGCGGCACGTCCCGCACCGTGCTCGGCCTGATCCGCGAGGCGGGCATCGAACCGGAGATCTTCCTATATCTGAAGACCCCCCCGGACCGGGACCACCTGACCGCCCTGTGCGCCAGGCTGGGCTTGAAGCCGCGCGACATCCTGCGCCGTAAGGGCACCACTCTGGAAACTCTGGGGATGGACGAGGCCGAAATGTCCGATTCGGCGATCCTGGAGGCGATTGTCACCCATCCCATCCTTCTGGAGCGGCCGATTGTCGTCGAGGGTGAGGACGCCCGCATCTGCCGCCCGGCGGACCGGGTGAAGCACTTCATCAATGGAGAAGATCGCTCACCACCGGCAGGCTGAGCAGGACGGAGGTGGCGATCAGCACGAAAGCCGCCGCCCGATATTGCCCGTCGTTCGACCCGCGAAACACCCGTGCGCCGAGCGACAGGCCGAGCGCGTAAAGCGGTGCCGCGAGCGCCGCATAGACAAGCGTCTCCAGCGTGAACAGGCCCCGCAAATAATAGGCGGCGTCGGTGCCCAGCGCAGAGACAGCATAATAGACCATGATGTTGGCGCGCACGACGGAAGCGGGGCTCCGGCTGCCCAACCAATAGGCGATGATGGCTGGACCGGAGACGCCAGCCGCCGTGCCCAGCAAGCCGCCAACCAGGCCGACCCCGAAGGAGACGACCGGCATGGGCTCGGCCTGGTAACGCCAGCCCGAAACCAGCACGCCCAGCATGGCGAGCACCATGATCCCTGTGCCCCAGCGCAGCACGACGGGATCGCCATTGGCGAGAATCCAGGCACCGAACGGGGTCGCAATCCAGCTGCCGATCAGCATCGGCATGACCGCGCTCATGGTGGCGCGGCGGATCAGCTTGAGGCCGTAGGGTGTCGCCGTGCAGAAATCGACCAGATAGAACACTGGCACGCCGAGCTTTGGCCCCAGCAGCGCCGACGCCATCGGGATGAAGATCAGCGCACCCCCGAAGCCGGAGAAGCCACGCACGATCCCGGCGATCAGCACGACAGCCGCAAGCATCCAGCTACGAAACTGGAGCAGCGTGTCGGCAAGGGCGGCGAGGGTTACGCCGTCTGGCATGTCATCTCCGGGCCGGTGTGGATGCCAAGCGCTGCTGGCGGGGCCGACAGAGGGGGGATAATCAGATTATATGACTTTGCAACCGATTCGGATTCTCGGCATCGACCCCGGCCTGCGCAACACCGGCTGGGGCATCGTCGATGCACAAGGCTCCCGCCTGTCCTTCGTCGCCTGCGGTACGGTGCGCTCCGACGGGACATTGTCGCTCGCCGACCGGCTGCGGCAATTGCACGACGGGCTGACCAGCATCGTCCATGCCCACATGCCGCACGAGGCCGCCGTGGAGGAAACCTTCGTCAACCGCGACCCGCAATCGACGCTGAAACTCGGCCAGGCGCGCGGCATCGCGCTGCTGGTGCCGGCGCTGGCGGGTATACCGGTTGCCGAATATGCCGCCAACCTCGTGAAGAAGACCGTGACGGGTGCCGGCCACGCCGAAAAGGCCCAGATCGCCATGATGATTAAAGTGCTCCTGCCACGCTCGGACGCGGTCTCGCCTGATGCGGCGGATGCGCTGGCCGTCGCCATCTGCCATTCGCAGCACCGCGCCTCACGCCTGCTGGCGGCGCGCGTGGCCAAGGAAAAGGCTTGAGCAAGTGGACGCGCGGGCCCAGTTCTGGGATCGTCCGCACATGAACAACGAACGGAACAGCGCATGATCGGCAAGCTCAAGGGCGTCATCGATTCCTATGCCGACGACCACGTCATCCTCGACGTGCATGGGGTCGGCTATGTGGTGCAATGCTCAACGCGCACGCTGCAGAAACTGCCACGCCCGGGCGAGGCCGCCTCCCTGTCCATCGAGACGCAGGTGCGAGAAGACGCGATCCGGCTGTTCGGCTTCTCCAGCGACGCCGAGCGCGACTGGTTTCGCATGCTGCAATCGGTGCAGGGTGTCGGCTCGAAGGTGGCGCTGGCCATTCTCGGTATCCTGCCGCCGGGCGATCTCGCGACAGCCATTGCGATGCAGGACAAGGCGTCGGTCGCGCGCACGCCGGGCGTCGGCCCGAAACTCGCCCAACGCATCGTCACCGAATTGAAAGACAAGGCACCGGCCTTCGGGACGGTCGATCCCAATCTGGCGCGCCTGTCGGGGGATGAAACGGCGGGCGCACCCAAGCCCGTGCAGGATGCGATTTCCGCGCTCGTCAATCTCGGCTACGGACGCCCGCAGGCCGCCGCCGCCATCGCGGCCAGCGTCACGGCGCTGGGCGAGACCGCCGAGACGGGCGCTTTGATCCGGCGCGGCCTGAAGGAGCTGGCGCAGTGACGGGTTTGGCGGCCGCGACGGGCTTGCGTGGGGCCGCGCGCTTGGAGGCGACAGCAGGAGGCGGCGCGACGGCAGGATGTTCTTCGAGCCATTGCGCCAGCGCCTCATCGATGCGCGTCTGCCAGCCCGGTCCGCAGAACTTGAACGCCTCCAGCACGTCCTCCGACAGGCGGATGCTGATGGCCACTTTCTTCTTCGGCTTTGGCGGACGCCCGCGCCGGATGAGCTTGTCGCCGATCTTGAAGTCGGCGCTCTCGAACCACGAACGCGGGAGCTCGGGAATCTCCTCATATTCCTCGCGCGTGATGACGTGGCGGTCAATCTTGTCCATGTCGCTCATCGGCACCGCAGTGGCTGTGTCGATCTCGACAACGACGACCTCAGCGGATTCGCGGGGCATAAGCCTTGATTTCGCGCGCATTGGCTTTCCTCATGCTGATGACGTGACAACCGTCGCCACGCGGCGTCCAGACAACGACAACCATTCGATCCTTCAGATATCCGTAGGTCACGAAACGGCTTTCGCCGTAGTCGAAGCGAAGATCCTCGTGATCGTAAACCGGACCGGCGAACACAAACGGGGCGTCATCGAACGCGAAGCCGCGGACGCGCAAGGTCCAGTCCCGTTTCACCGGATCAAAACTGATTTTCATGCAATGAATATCGTATATACAAATAAGAATCCAGAGGCGTGCCCAGAATGACCGACAATCCCCGCCTCGTCTCGCCCGAAAAGCGCGGCGACGACACGGATGCCTCGATCCGCCCGCTCTCCCTGCTCGACTTCACGGGGCAGGAAGCGGCGCGCAAGAATCTGAAGATTTTCATCGAGGCGGCCAAGGCGCGCGGCGATGCGCTCGATCATGTGCTCTTCGTCGGCCCGCCGGGACTGGGCAAGACGACGCTTGCGCAAATCGTCGCGCGCGAGCTCGGCGTCAACTTCCGCTCGACGTCCGGGCCGGTGATCGCAAAGGCCGGAGATCTTGCCGCGCAGCTCACCAATCTCGAGGACCGCGACGTGCTGTTCATCGACGAGATCCATCGCCTCAATCCGGCGGTGGAGGAAATTCTCTATCCGGCGATGGAGGATTTCCAGCTCGACCTGATCATCGGCGAAGGCCCGGCCGCGCGTTCGGTGAAGATCGATCTCGCCAAATTCACGTTGGTCGGGGCAACCACGCGTGCAGGGCTTTTGACGACCCCATTGCGTGACCGTTTCGGCATTCCGATCCGGCTGAATTTCTACACGGTTCCCGAGCTGGAGAGCATCGTCGTGCGCGGTGCGCGCGTGATGAACATTCCCATGACGCCCGAAGGCGCCAATGAAATTGCCCGCCGCGCGCGTGGCACGCCGCGCATCGCCGGGCGGCTGCTGCGCCGCGTGCGCGATTTCGCCATCGTCGACGACAATGCCACCGTCACCCGGGCGGTCGCTGACACGGCGCTGCGGGCGCTCGACGTCGATGCCATCGGCCTCGACATCATGGACCGGCGCTATCTCGACACGGTCGCGCTGAAATTCGGCGGCGGACCGGTCGGGATCGAGACCATTGCCGCCTCGCTGTCCGAGCCGCGCGACGCCATCGAGGAGATCATCGAGCCCTATCTGCTGCAGCAGGGCTTCATCCAGCGCACGCCGCGCGGCCGCATCCTGACGCCCGCCGCGTTCAAACATCTGGGACTGGAGGCCCCGACGTCGGTCACGCCGCAGTTCGGGCTGTTTGCGGAGGGGGATGAGTGAGGCTGCTTCAGGCGGGACTTGCCGGTTTTCATCCCGCGCGTTAGGTTACATGTAACCTGTTGAGGACCTCTGATGGGCAGCTCGCAAAAGCGTTCACCGGCTGACGAAAAGCGTCTTGCGACGCGGCGCAAGGTCAGCGAATTCCGTCGACGCCAGCGCGAGAAGGGCTTGCGGCTGGTGCAGATCTGGATTCCTGACACGCGCACGCCCGAATTCGCCGAAGAAGCCTGCCGCCAGTCGCGCGCAGCGGCTATGAGCCCCCATGCGGCAGAGGATCAGGCGTTCATCGACTCGGTTTCTGAAATCTGGTCGAAATGAACCGAGGCGAAATCTGGACGCTCGCCGGCGGGCCGGACTATGCGGGCAAACCGCGCCCCTGCGTCATTCTGCAGAGCGACGCCTTTAGAGAGACAGCGTCGCTGACGGTCTGCACAATGACGTCCGACCCGACGGCGATGCCGATCTTTCGCATTCCCATCCAGCCTAGCGCTTTGAACGGGCTCGAAAAGCCGTCTCAACTCATGGCCGACAAGGTGACCACCATTCCCAAGACCAAACTCGGCCGCAAGATCGGGCGGCTTGAGGACAGCGATCTTCAGCAGCTTGGCCAGGCGATTATCATCTTCCTCAGCTTGGCGGAAGGCTCGCCGAGGGGCGACGCGGTGACACAATGACCCCCCACGCCTTCCCGGTCCGCGTCTACTACGAAGACACCGACTTCTCCGGCGTCGTGTATCACGCGTCCTATCTGCGCTTCATGGAGCGGGGCCGCACCGAGATGCTGCGGGCGCGCGGCGTGTCGCAAGGCACCTCACTGTCGGCGGAACCGGGCGACCGCTTCGGCTTTGCCGTGCGGGCGATGACCATCGATTTCCGCCGCCCGGCCCGGATGGACGATCTTCTCACCATTGAAACGCAAGTCGTCGAGATCGGCGGCGCGTCGATGGAACTGGCGCAACGGGTCAAGCGCGGCGACGACCTGCTGGTCGAGGCCACGGTGCGCATCGCCTGCGTGGTCGACGGGCGGCCCTGCCGCATTCCTGCCGCGATCCGGGCTAGCCTGAGCGCGTGAGTCGCACGGTGCCGCATAA
>CAIWVR010000307.1 GCA_903916165.1 uncultured Hyphomicrobiales bacterium
CAAGACCATCTCTGACCAAGACAGCAAATTTATGACTATGGACATCACTGATATGTACCTGCACACACTACTACCCTCTGACCAATTCGAATACATGGTCATTGACCTCAAAGACATTCCACACGACACGCATCGAGGCCGACCGCGTCGAGGCACCGGTGCTGCTCGGCAACGGCAACCTGGTCGAGACCGGCAACATCGCGGGAACAGCGCGCCATTTCGCGATCTGGCACGATCCCTGGCCGAAGCCCGCCTATCTTTTCGCGCTGGTCGGCGGCGACCTCGCGCTGGTCGAAGACCAGTTCGTCACAGCCTCGGGACGCAAGGTCGCGCTCGGAATCTACGTCGAGCACGGCAAGGAATCCCGCGCCGGCTATGCGATGGACGCCCTCAAGCGCTCGATGCGTTGGGACGAAGACGCCTTCGGGCGCGAATATGATCTCGACGTCTTCAACATTGTCGCCGTGTCGGATTTCAACATGGGCGCGATGGAGAACAAGGGCCTCAACATCTTCAACGACAAATATGTGCTCGCCCTGCCGCAGACAGCGACCGACACCGACTATGCCCATATCGAGGGCGTGATCGCGCATGAATATTTCCACAACTGGACCGGCAACCGCATCACCTGCCGCGACTGGTTCCAGCTCTGCCTGAAGGAAGGCCTGACGGTCTTCCGCGACCAGGCGTTTTCCGGCGACCAGCGCTCGCGCGCGGTCAAGCGCATCATGGATGTCCGCACCCTGCGCGCGGCACAATTTTCCGAAGACGCCGGCCCGCTCGCACATAATGTGCGGCCGGAGACCTATCTCGAGATCAACAATTTCTACACGCCGACCATCTATGAAAAAGGCGCGGAAATCATCCGCATGCTGAAACTCATCATCGGCGATGACGCTTTCCGTCGCGGGATGGATCTCTACTTCGACCGTTTCGATGGCACTGCGGCGGTGGTCGAGGATTTTCTTGGCTGTTTCGCAGAAACCTCGGGCCGCGACCTCGCGCATTTCAGGCGCTGGTACACGCAGGCCGGCACGCCGCGCCTGACGGTCCAGTCGACCTACGACGAGCGCGCACACACACTGACGCTCGACTTTGCGCAATCGACGGCGCCGACCAACGGCCAGGCTGACAAGCAGCCGCTGCTAATTCCGGTGGCGCTGGGACTGATCGACGAAACAGGTGCCGCCATCACCCTGTCGACACAGGATGCAAGCGCGGACGAACAGGCGCGCGGCGTCTTCGAACTGTCGGGCGAGACCCGCCGCATCGTGTTCGACACCATCGACCGACGTCCGATCCCGAGCCTGATGCGCGGCTTCTCGGCGCCGGTCAATCTCGGCACGAGCCTGCCCGACGACGACCTGCTGGTCCTCCTCGCGCATGACAGCGACATGTTCAACCGCTGGCAGGCGTCGCAAACCTGCGCGACGCGCTGGATGCTGCGTGCCGTGGATGCGATCCGCGCGGGCAAGTCACCCGACAACGCCGACAGCTATGCTGCGGCGCTCGACGCCGTGCTGGCTGCCTTCGAGAGCGACCCGGCCTTCACCGCGCAAGCCGTGAGCCTGCCGAGCGAAAACGACATGGCGCGTGAGATCGGCCAGGACGTCGATCCCGACGCCATCTTCCAGGCGCGCAAGATCCTGCGCCACAAGGTCGGCAAGGCGCTCGCCGGCCGGCTGCGGCAGGTCTATGACGCGCTGGCACCCACCGGTGCCTATTCGCCTGACGCGGCAAGCGCGGGCCGCCGCGCCCTGCGCAATGCGGCACTGGATCTCATCGCGGCCGGATCGCCCGCGGAGGGTGCGGCGCTGGCTTCGGCGCAGTTCCGCAGTGCCAACAATATGACGGATCAGATCGGCGCTCTCTCCGTGCTCTCGCAACTGCCCGGCGAGGCGCGCGAGACGGCGCTCGATTCCTTCTTCCGCGCCCATGCTGTCGACGCGCTCGTCATCGACAAATGGTTCGCCCTGCAGGCGGTGATCCCGGAAGAGGAAACGCTGGCGCGCATCCGCGCGCTTATGAGCCATCACGCCTTCTCGATGAACAACCCCAACCGCCTGCGCGCGCTCATCGGCTCCTTCGCCAATGGCAATCCGACACGCTTCAATGCGCCTGATGGCAGCGGCTACGACCTCCTTGTCGAGACGGTGCTCGAAATGGATGCGAGGAACCCGCAGGTCGCAGCCCGCCTGCTCGGCGCGTTCCGCAGCTGGCGGTCGCTCGAACCGGGGCGCCGGGCCGCCGCAGAGGCCGCGTTGAACCGTGTTGCGGAAAAAGCAAGTCTTTCGGCCGACGTGCGCGACATCGTCCAGCGATCACTCGGGAAATAGGAAGCTGCTCTCACGCAAAGGAAATCGGGCCATAACGGCCGTGCGGTGACGCGCTGCAATTTTTTTTATCAACACTACATTAAGATGTGGACAAAGGAGTCCGTCGAGATTCAGATGGCAAGTGATTCGGTGCGATGCGGCACATGGCTCCGAATCACGGACATTCGAGGAGGCCTCCCGCATGGCGCGTGCAAACGCAGCCACACTTTCCGCACGCGCGGACAATGGGCCGGATCTTGCTACAAGCAGGACTCCGGTCGCGCGGCTTGGCGTCCAGATTTCCCGCAAGCTCCTGATACCCACATGCGCGCTCCTGCTGTGCAGCAGCCTCGCCGGCCTCGCCCTCATCCAGGCCATGCAGAGCCGCAACGCAGCCCATGCGCTGGCTTCCGACGAACTTGATCTGGTGGCCGCCGCGGCGCGCGCGGAGATCGGAAGATCTGTGCGCCCCGAAACCGCGCGGATGTCCAGCATCACGGACGCCAGCCTGCCAGCCCACACCCTGGCGCGTGGGCGCCAGATCCTGATCGCGGATATGGAAGGCCGCATCATTGCCACCCTGCCCTCGACGAAACTTGCGCATGGCCCGTTGCAGGATTTTCTCGGTCAGGCACAACCGCTGACGTTTTTTGCCGACAGCGCCGGGGTGATGGACATCACGCTCGCAGATGGACGTGAGGCGATCGCCACCGTTCGCAACATGTCTGCACCCCTCGGACAGATCGCCATTATCCAGCCGATGGTCGATGTCTATGCGGACTGGCGCCACAATATGGCGCGCGGCGGCCTCGTGCTGGCCAGCCTTCTGGCGCTCATCGGCATGGGCGCGGGCATGCTCCAGCGCGAAACACTGCGCAGCGCGAAGGCCGAGGCGACGCGACTCGACATGGGAGAGCGCTTCAACGCGGCATTGGCGCGTGGGCGTTGCGGCCTGTGGGACTGGGACATTGCACGCGGCCGCATCTACTGGTCACGCTCCATGTACGACATGCTCGGCATGGAGCAGCAGCCCGAGTTCATGTCCTTTGGCGACGTCAATGCGCTCATCCATCCGCAGGATGGCGATCTCACGAAAATGGCAGAATTGCTGGCAGCCTCCCAGACCAACGCCATGGACCACGCCTTCCGCATCCGCAATGTGCGGCAGGAATGGGTCTGGATTCGCGCGCGCGCAGAACTCGTCAGCCAGGGCACAAGCGGTGCCGCCCATCTCGTCGGCATTGCCATCGACATCACCGACCAGAAGGCACTGATTGAGCGAACCGCCACCGCCGACATACGCCTGCGTGACGCCATTGAGACCATCTCGGAAGCCTTCGTGGTCTGGGACGCCGACAATCAGCTCGTGATGTGCAACTCGAAGTTCCAGAGCCTGCACAATCTCCCCGCCGATGCGGCGATCACCGGCACGCCCTATGCCGAACTGATGTCGCTGGGTGCGCCGCCACTGATCCAGAAGCAGATCCCGCTCGGCGAGCGCGCCAATTCCGGCGCGCGCACCTATGAGGCACGATTGTCGGATGGC
>CAIWVR010000308.1 GCA_903916165.1 uncultured Hyphomicrobiales bacterium
CGTGAATTGTCGATGCGATACCGCGCGCAAAGTGCATCGAGAGAATTCGGCGACCCTGGATGCTTGCGGCGCGCCAGCCCAAGCGTATCGATGACGCGATCCATCGAGAGTGGCGCGCGCATGCTGCGCCGCAGCTCTGCATTGAGGAAGCGCATGTCAAACTCGGCATTGTGAATAACCAGCGGCGCATCGCCTATAAAGCTCAGAAAGGCGTCGACGATTTCATCGAAGAGCGGTTTGCCGGTCAGAAACGCCGATGAAAGCCCATGGACGCGGAAGGCTTCCTCGGGCATGTCGCGCTGTGGATCGATGAAGACGTGGAAGGTCTCGCCGGTCGGAACCGTGTTGACGATTTCCACGCAGGCGATCTCGACGATCCTGTCACCTGATGATGGATCGAGGCCGGTCGTTTCTGTATCGAGGACGATTTCCCGCATCTGGGACGACACCTTTCAACTGGCTTGCGCACGCGCTGCAAGGGTGCGCATCAGACCCGTCACCTGCCGGCGTGCCGCAGTCAGACCACAGCCCGTATCGATGACGACATGGGCACGGCGGCGCTTGTCCGCATCCGGCATTTGTCTGGACATGATGACGGAAAACCGGTCGGGGGTCATGCCGGTCCTCGCCAGCACGCGAGCCTTTTGCACAGCCGCCGCAGCTGACACGACGAGGATCAGATCCATGTCACGGTCAGCGCCGCTTTCAAACATCAGCGGGATGTCGCAGACCACGACACGGGCCCCCTCGATAGCGCGTGCTTGCACGAAGCTGCGCCGGTGTTCGCAGACGAGGGGATGAACAATCGCCTCAAGGCGTTTCAGCGCCTCCGGGTCAGACAGGACAATGCCGGCGAGGGCGGTGCGGTCGACGCCGTGTCTGTCGACGGCAGCAGGAAAGAGGCTTCGGATCGGATCACATGCCGTCGTGCGGTAGATTTCGTGAACAGCTTCGTCGGAATCATGCACGGGCACGCCGAGATCGCGAAAGATCTGGGCTGTCGTCGACTTGCCCATGCCGATGGATCCCGTCAGTCCCACAAGCAACATGTCGCCTCCTAGACTTCGATGGCGCCTGCGCGCCTCAAATAAGCCAGAAGCGGCAAGATGGGCAGGCCAAGGATCGTGGAGTGATCGCCATCGATGCGTTCGAACAGTTGCACGCCAAGCCCTTCTACCTGATATCCGCCGACGCTGCGTGTGACGGCATCACCGGCCCCGGAAAGATAAGCGTCGAGAAAGACCTCTCCGAACTCTCGCATGGTGAGGCGAGCAGATTCAACATGCGCGAAAACCTGCTCGCCATTCCGGAAACAGGCAACGGCCGCATGCAAGGCATGAGTCGTCCCCGATAGCTTGCGCAATTGCGCACGGGCATCATCCAAGGTCTTTGGCTTGTGCAGCTGCGCCTGCCCGAAGGACAGAATCTGGTCGGCTGCGACAACCAGACGATCGGGACACAAGCGGCTGACCTGCACACCTTTCGCCATCGCCAGTTCAAGGGCGATGGCGTCGGGCTTCATGTTGCGGGCCTGCAAATTCGCCTCGAGTGCCCGCTCGTCCACGTCGGGACAACAGGTCTCGACAGGCACGCCCGCAGATTGCAGAAGATGCAAGCGTGTCACGCTGCTCGATGCGAGCAGCAATGGTTGATCGAGCTTCCACAATGCACTCATGCCTCAACCCTCAGCGATGAATTTGAGGCGATGCTCCTTATGAAGATCGATGATCCCCGCAG
>CAIWVR010000309.1 GCA_903916165.1 uncultured Hyphomicrobiales bacterium
ACAGGCGCGGCAGGATCATCATCTCCATCTCGAAACCGACAATGGTCGTCGCATCCTCGCCGTCGAGAATGGTGGGCACTTTCATCACGATCGGCATGTCGATGCCGGCCTTGGTGACACGCCACAGAGACGCCATGCCGCCGGTGTGGATTTTTTCCGAGACGACAAAACCGTCGAGAACCGAGCCGACCTGAAGCTGCTGGCGCACGACCATGCTAGCGACCGATGTACAGGCGGGCGGCAAGAATCTGCGGCAGATGCGCCGCATGGATTTTGCCAGCCGCGGTCTCGATGTCATAGGACGTGCGCTGGAAGGTGAATTCATTGGTCTCGACGTCGAGCACGCCCCAGCTCGCCGCCGGATTTTCGTCGCGCGGCTGGCCGACCGCACCCTGCACCAGCAGCCATTGGCGATGGCCGATCAGCGGAATGGGCGTGCCGGCCTGCGGCTTGAAGGCAATGGCGGGTTTCTGCGACGCCATATGATAGAGCGCAGGGCGATGCACATGGCCACAGAAGGAAAGGCGCCTGTCGGTCGCACGAAGGCTGCGCTCGGCTTCCGCCACATCGGTGATGTAGCGCCACTGGTCGGGTGCCGTCGCATCCGCATGGACGTAGAGCCGGTCGTCGTCCTCAACGCTGGTCTTGAGCCCGCGCAGGAAGGCGATCTGCGCGGCGTCGAGTTCGCCATGCGTCCACAGGATCGCGTCACGCGCATAATCATTCATGCCCACCGTGTCTCCGGCGATGGCGGCGGCATCGTGATTGCCGAGCAGGACGATGGCCCCCTTCGTCTCCTGCAATTCAGCGACGCGGTCGACGACATAGACAGGATCGGCCCCATAGCCAACGAGATCCCCCAGAAACACGAGCCGGTCCAGGCCAAGGCGGCGCGCCTGTGCGAGGCAGGCGTCGAGCGCCTCCCGATTGCCGTGAATGTCCGACAGAAAGCCGATCCGCATGTCCAGACGTTCCTCCCGAAGACATTTTCTCAGCTTTTCGAACCTGCTGCTGCGATCTGGAACAAAGACCAGGGATGTCAGTCCGTCAATGCAAGCAGCGTGAGCTTCATGGCAAGGACGAAACTTGACCCCGCCACCCCTGCCCTCTAAGCCCCATGGGCCAGTCGGCTGGACGGCCGCTCCTTCACGGGAGAGGAAAGTCCGGGCTCCATGGAGACACGGTGCCGGATAACGTCCGGCGGGGGTGACCCCAGGGAAAGCGCCACAGAGAACGAACCGCCCCGGACCCGTCCGGGGTAAGGGTGAAAAGGTGCGGTAAGAGCGCACCGGGCGTCCAGCAATGGAGGCCGCATGGCAAGCCCCACCGGGAGCAAGACCGAATAGGGGTGACAAAAGGCGCGGGCAACCGCGCCGGGCCTGTCTTCCGGGCTGTCACCCGGGTTGGTTGCTTGAGGCCATCGGCAATGATGGTCCCAGAGGAATGGCCGTCACGTGCGGGCGCAAGCCCGTGCCATACAGAACCCGGCTTACAGGCCGACTGGCGTCTCATCCTAAACGTGTATGGCAAAGGCTTGATTTTATCGCTTTACTGTTTGCGCCCAGCGCGATGCATCGCGCAAACAGAGGAAATCACAAATGAAAAAAATGATGATTATCCTGGCTATGGCCGCTGCGATTCCACTTTCCGCCTGTAACACGCCCGGCGAGCGCGCGGGGAGCGGTGCCCTGATCGGCGCGGCGACGGGTGCTGCCGTGGGCGGCCTCCTCACCGGACGGGCGGGCGGCGCGCTGGCAGGTGCGGCCATTGGCGGTCTCGGCGGCGCGGCCATCGGCGCGTCAACGGCCAAATGCGCGCGGTATCGCTATGACGCCGACGGCCAGCGCTATTGCGCCCGCTACGTCGATCAGCGCGGCTGATCAGTCATTCTGAAAAACACCGGCGCGAACGATCGCGCCGGTCAGCTCCGATCCACTATTTCTGCACCTCGAAACCATGGTGCGCGAACACGCTGATGCCGCTTGATCCCGTGATGCGGGCGTAGAGCGCTTTGGCCGCCTCGCTCTTCTCACCCTCCCTTGTGAGCGCGATCGCGTAGCTCGACACCAGCTGGTAGGCGTCTGGCAGATAGCCGGATACCTCGGCACCGGGCACGGCCATGATTTCGGTCGCCTGGGTGAAGCCGATGGGTGCCTTGCCCTCCGCCACCGCCTTGCCGACATCGAACCCATCCTTGCCCAGAACGGCCTTGGCCTTCACCTGCTCGGCAATGCCTGCCTGCTCCAGAACCTTGCCGAAATGGACGCCTGTCGTGGACCCCTGCGCCGGGTCGGCATAGGCGACGGCCGGCGCGGCCAGCAGCGCGGCCTTGAATTTTTCAGGCGTGGAAATGTCGATCTTCGCCGCACCCGGCTTACCGGCCATGCCCATGCGCACGCGCCCGACAACGACCGGCTCACCCTCGGCCAGCAGCGCCTTGGCGTCCCTCAGGCCGCCCGACGATGACAGAACCACATCGGCTTTTTCGCCCGCCTCCAGACGCTTGCCGATGGCACCTGCCGTGCCATAGGCCGCGACGATCTTGTGGCCGGTTTCCGTCTCGAAGGAGGCGGTGATCTCCTGCACGGAATGCATCACGGCACCGGTCCCGAAGACGCGGATCTCGGCGGCGGTTACCGGCAGCGCGAGCGCGCAGGCCGTCGCGGCGAGCAGGATGGCACGGGTCATTTTTTCCTCCGGGTTCGTCTGTTGGCGCGATCATGGCAGAGCCAAGCGGTTACGCAATGGCACCTTTGGGGAAAGGCGCAGGACCAGTTTTACCGTGTCATGATCGGCTTGACTTCCGTTTCGGGCCATCGCCCAATTCAGCCACGGAGCGCCAAAAGCTTCGACGCGAGGAGACATCCATGAAAAGTTCAAGACGCGATCTGATGAAGGCAGCCGGCGGCATATCGCTCGCCGCCGCGGCCGGCGCGACGCCCGCTGTAGCCCAGGCTGGTCCCAAGGCCCTGTTCCCGGTGGCCCAGACCACCATTCCGATCGTCGGCACGACCGATGTCTTCCCCGTGCGCCGCATCTATTGCATCGGCCGCAATTACGCGGCGCATGCGCGCGAAATGGGCTCCGACCCGACGCGCGAGCCGCCGTTTTTCTTCCAGAAGCCGACGGATGCGATCCAGAACGTGAAGATTGGTCAGGTCGCGGATCACCCCTACCCGACGCTGACCAAGAATTATCATTACGAGGTCGAACTCGTCGCGGCGCTGAAGACCGGCGGCAAGAACATCCCGATCGACAAGGCGCTGGAGCATGTCTACGGCTACGCGGTCGGCCTCGATATGACCCGCCGCGACCTGCAACGCGCCATGGGCGACGAAAAGAAGCCGTGGGAAATCGGCAAGAGTTTCGACATGTCGGCGCCGATCGGGCCGCTTCATCCCGTTGACAAGATCGGCCATTTCCAGAAGGGCGCGATCACGCTCACCGTCAATGGCGCGGTGAAGCAGAAGGCGGATCTCTCCTTCATGATCTGGAGCGTCGCCGAGCAAATCGCGAAACTCTCGGAAGCCAATGAGCTGATGCCGGGCGACATCATCTATTCCGGCACGCCGGAAAATGTCGGCCCGGTGGTGAAGGGCGACGTGCTGGTGTGCTCGATCGAGAAGTTGCCGGACATGTCAGTGAAGATCGTGTGAGTTGAGAGAAAGGGCCTCGAGAGGGGCCCTTTCTTACTTTATGACTTTTAGGAGGCGTCGATCTTGAAGATCTTTTTATTTGCGAACCTTTTAAATGTTCTCGTTTTGGCGCCATCTATTGCTTACCTTACGGTGACCGTCAGGAGCATCGAGGATTTTGGAATTGCGGGCACGGCTTTAACAACAGGCGTGTTCATTCAACTGCTCGCCACAAATTGGACGAACCGAAAACTGCCCGAATAGCGATCGTCATTGCGAGCGGAGCGAAGCAATCCAGGCA
>CAIWVR010000310.1 GCA_903916165.1 uncultured Hyphomicrobiales bacterium
CGGGCGCGACGCCCGAAAATTTCGAGAATGAGGCCCGTGCGGTCGATGACCTTGGTGCCAAATTCCTTTTCAAGGTTGCGCTGCTGTACCGGCGACAGCGCGCAATCCAGCATGACCAGCGTGACCTCGTCAGTCTTCACGCGCTCGGCAATCTCTTCGACCTTTCCCTTGCCAAGGAAGGTTGCCGGCCGGATCTGGGTCAGCATGACGAGTTCATGCCCGACGACATCGAGATCAATGGCGCGGGCGAGGCCCTCCGCCTCGGCGATGCGCGCATCCGGCGTGCGCATGGAACCGCGTTCGAGCCGAGCGGCCGCGCGGTCGTTCAGATAGGGTCCAACAACAAGCGCACGCGTCGCCTGAGCCAGAGCCTTTTCGGGTTCAACAATGGACTTGCCGAATTCAATCGGGCTCACAGGGACCTCGCCTCAGCGCCGCCCCTGCCTGCATCACTTTTCAACAGAATCATCAGCCTCGAACATCTGGATCGGATGGCCGGGCATGATCGTCGAGATCGCGTGCTTGTAGACGAGCTGCGAATGCCCGTCGCGGCGCAGAAGGACGCAAAAATTATCGAACCAGGTGACAACGCCTTGGAGCTTGACGCCGTTCACGAGAAAGATCGTGAGCGGGACCTTGTTCTTGCGAACGAAGTTCAGGAACGTGTCCTGCAAATTTTGGGTGCGTTCAGCAGCCATCTTTTTTCTCTTTCAGTCCGGTCCCCGAGCTAACGACGGGGTTGAGGAGCTTCGACCCTAGCGGAACCATGTTCCGGCAAGCAAGGCAAAGTTGGCTTGCCGGATAGGGCTTCCGACAAATAGCCTTGCACTTCAGTCAATCGACAGGGATTTCAACTTTCGGTGAAGCGCCGAGCGCTCCATGCCAATGAATTCGGCCGTCCGCGAGATATTGCCGCCAAACCGGCTGATCTGCGCCACAAGATACTCGCGCTCGAACACCTCCCGCGCCTCGCGCAACGGCAGGCTCATCAGCTTTTCGCCGCCCGCCCCACTGGGCGTCGTTGGCACCATCGTGCCGACCTCGGACGGCAACATGTCGGCGTTGATCGTCGCTTCGGGATCGCCGGCGGTGAGGATCATCAGCCGTTCGACGTTGTTGCGCAGCTGGCGGATGTTGCCAGGCCAGTCGTGAGACTGCAGCACGGCCATGGCGTCATCGCCGACATTGCGGCGCGGCATGCCGGTCGCATGCGAAACCTGTCCCATGAAGAAAGACACCAGTTCGGGGATATCCTCGCGGCGCTCCGACAACGACGGCACCCGGATCGGCACCACCGACAGGCGGTGAAAAAGATCTTCACGGAATACGCCCTGCGCAATGGCACCGGGCAGGTCGCGGCTGGTCGACGAGATGATGCGGACATCGACATGCACGCGCGTTGCGCCACCCACTCTTTGAAAATTCTGGTCGACGAGGACTCGCAGAATCTTGCCTTGTGTCTCTTTCGGCATGTCGGCGATCTCGTCGAGATAAAACGTGCCGCCGTGCGCCTCTTCGAGCGCGCCGATCTTGCGCAGGCGCCCATCCCCGCCTTCGGCACCGAACAATTCCATTTCCATATTTTCGGGCGTGATTGTCGCCGCATTCAGAACGACGAAGGGTCCGCTCGCACGATTGGAGGCGTCGTGGATCGAGCGCGCGACAAGTTCCTTGCCGGTGCCCGGAGCGCCGGTGATGAGAATGCGCGAATTGGCCGGTGCCACGCGTTCGATGGTCATGCGCAACTGATTGACCATCGTCGACTTGCCAACGATGCGGCTACTCGCGTTTGAGCGGGACTTCAGATCGACAATCTCGCGTTTGAGTCGCGAGGCTTCGAGCGCCCGGTCGGCGACCAGCACGAGGCGGTCGGCCTTGAAGGGCTTTTCGATAAAGTCATAGGCACCGAGCTTGATTGCACTCACCGCTGTCTCGATGTTGCCATGGCCGGAAATCATCACGACGGGAAGCGTCGGATGCTGCTCCTTGATGACCTGCAGGATCTGCAAGCCGTCAAGCCGCGAGCCCTGCAGCCAGATGTCGAGGAAAACCAGATGCGGTCGCCGGGCCTCGACAGCTGCCAAAGCCTCGTCCGAATTGCGCGCCATACGCGTGGAATGTCCCTCATCGGACAGGATGCCAGCCACGCCTTCGCGAATATCTGCCTCATCATCGACAATCAAAATGTCACTGAGCATGGTTCGTCACGCCTTCTCATTAGGGGGCGAAGCGTGCGACGCCGCCGCGGCGCCGACTCCTTCCCGCTGGATTGGAAAATACAGTCTCACCCGCGCGCCGCGGCCCCATTCCGCATCGAGCAATTCAATACCGCCACCATGATCTTCCAAGATCTTCGCAACGATCGGCAGGCCAAGGCCAGTGCCCTCCGAGCGCGTGGTCATGTAGGGTTCCAGCAGGCGCTGCCGGTTTTCGATCGGAAAACCGATGCCATTGTCGCTGATTTCAATCGACACGACATCCGCCGGTTCTTCGTGCACATGCACCTTTATACGTCCGGGCTCATCTCTGTCGGAACGCGCGGCAAGCCCTTCAGTGGCATTCTTGATGATATTGGTGAGTGCCTGAGACAAGAGGCGCCGGTCGAATTTCGCGCGCAGTGGTTCGTCTGGAATGTCCTCGACAAACTCGACTTCGGGATGACCGACCTTCATCAGGAACAGCACCTGTTTCGCAGTGATTGTCACATCCTCATCCTCAAGACGAGGCTTGGGCGTGCGCGCAAAGGAGGAAAACTCGTCGACCATGCGCTTGATGTCATCGACCTGACGAACGATCGTGTCCGTGCACTGGTCGAAGATCTCGCGGTCGACCGTGATCAGCTTTCCGTATTTGCGTTTGATGCGCTCTGCGGACAATTGAATCGGCGTGAGCGGGTTCTTGATTTCATGGGCGATGCGCCGTGCGACATCGGCCCAGGCCGAGGTACGCTGCGCAGACACGAGATCCGTAATGTCATCGAGCGTCACCACGAAGGATTGCTCGACATGCGAGGACGGCTCGGTCGAGACGCGCACGTTAATGATGCGCTCGCGTCCATTGCGCAGCATGGTAATCTGGCTTTGCATCAAGCGTTGGCGCGCGTCGCGCGCTTCGGCCAGGGATGGCACGAGTTCTGGAATGACCTCGCCAATTTGTCGGCCAATAATTGTCTCGGAACTGGAATCAACACTGTCGAGAAGCTTCATCGCTGAAGCGTTGAGAACAGTCACATTGCCTGCCTGGTTGACCCCGATGACCGCCGCGGGCACGCCCGAAAGGACGGCTTCCGTAAATAGGCGGCGTTCGTCGATCAGATTGCTTGCGACAATGAGACGGTTCTGCTGCAACCTTAACTCGGAGGTCATCTTGTTGAAGGTCTCGCCGAGATGTGCCAGATCGCCCTCCGACCGGTTGACCGGAACCTGAACATAGAGATTGCCGCTCGCGACCTGATCTGTGGCTGCAATCAGCCGGCGGATCGGACTCACCAGGCGTCCTGCAAATGACAGTCCAAGCCATGTGGCCGAGAGCAGCATGACGAGCGCCAGCAGCACATACATGGTTGCGAACGCGATCTGGATGTTGCGCCGATGTGCGTCGAAAGACTCATAAAGCGCGATCAGGCTTACCGCCTGGGCCGGGAAGTCTACTGCGAAGGGATCGACCGGACGCGCGACATAGAGGAAGGTATTTTCGATGTTGGCCAGTTCACGCAGCGCCACGAAAGTGCGCCCCTCATCGAGGACAAGACAAAGCGGTTCGTTCTTCTTCGCGTCGTCGAAGTCGGTCGATTCCGGGGTCACGACATGCGGATCAGGCGCGCCCGTATCGGCGCGCTCCTGCACCTCACCGTCACGGCTCATCAGCACCGACGTGGTGAAGCCCAGGATGCGAGAGCGACCGGAAAAGAACTCCCGAAATTTGTCGCGGTCATTGTCATAGAAGGTGCGGATGCGGTCGAGGTCGCTCGCCAGCAGGCGAGATTCCTGCAGCAGCGAGCGGCACTGGCTCTCACGAAACAGCCGCGCCGCTTCGGCGGTGTTGAGTACGAAGCCGCGCACATCCTGCATAAAGGCCGGATTGAGGCTGCGCTCCAGGGTTATAGACCCCACCACCGCGATGATGATCGCTGGCGCAGCCGCGATGCCGGAAAAGAGACCGACAATGCGCACATGCAGCCCGGCACCTGCGGCCCCTGCCCTGTATGCCTGGACCAGTCGCCAGACCTCGCCGACCAGAAGGCCAAATAGGACAAGGATCAGGACGGCATTGGCGAGGAACAGGCTGAGAACGACATTCGTCGTTGGCACGATCGGCGTGTAATCGGCGAAAACAAGCACGGTGAAAATGCCGAG
>CAIWVR010000311.1 GCA_903916165.1 uncultured Hyphomicrobiales bacterium
ATGGATGACCTTGATCGAGGCTGCGTCGAGATTGAGCACCTCGGCAGCGATCTGCGCCATGACCGTGTCCGAGCCCTGCCCCATATCGACAGTGCCAATGTAGAGCGCGCAAGAGCCGTCCGCGTTCAGATTCACGATGGCAACAGACGTTGTCGGCGAGGTGATGCCCTTGATGCCAATGCCGATGCCACGCCCGCGCCGGATGTTTCCGGTCCCGCGGTCGAAAGGCACCTCCCAGTTCATGCGGTCGAGCACCTGATCCATGGCGCGCTCGACTTCGGCATCACGCAACGGTGTGCCGGACGCCTGCGGACGACCCTCGCGCAGGATATTAAGCCGACGAAACGCAATGGGGTCCATTTTCAGCGCATCGGCGATCATGTCGGTGTGGCACTCATAGGCCCAGGCGGTTTGCGGCGCGCCGAACCCGCGCAGCGCACCGCAGGGTGGCCGGTTGGTGTAGACAGCGTAGGAATTCACCGAGACATTTTCGATGTCATAGGGGCCGGCAGAGGTGAACCCGGCCTTCTGGGTCACCCGCGGCCCGATGTCGGCATAGGCACCGCCATTCCAGACCACCTCGCAATGGCGGGCAATGATCTTGCCGTTTTCGTCGACGCCGCTCTTGATCGTGAAATGACACGGATGGCGCGTGACCATGAAGAACTGCTCTTCCATGGTGAGCGAAATTTTCACCGGCCGCTCGGCGACCATCGACAGGGCGGTCACGAGCGCTTCGAGCTTGATGTAGAGCTTGCCGCCAAAGCCGCCGCCGAGATAGGGCACTTTCACGCGCACCTTGTTTTCCGGCAGGCCAAGCAGGCGGGCGATCTCGATACGCACGAACGACGGCCCTTGCGAGGCCGTGTGCAGCGTGAGATGGCCGTCCTGCCAATCGGCGATGGAGACGAAGGGCTCCATCGGCACATGCATGACCTGCTGCGAGCGGAATGTGTGCTCGAAGACATGGGCCGCACGCGCGAAAGCTGCTTGCGTGTCGCCACGCCGCAACTGGTAATCGAGCGCGATATTCGTGCCCTTCTTGCCCTTCAGATATTTCAGATCGGCGAAAGTTGCGGCCGGCTTCAATTCGTCATGCACGAGAACCGTCGCGGTCATCGCCTCGATTTCATCGAAAACGGCTGGCAGCTCTTCATATTCGGCCGTGATCAGGGCCGCCGCCTCTTCCGCGATCTTCTTGTCGAAGGCGAGAACGACGGCGACGGGTTCGCCGGCAAACCGCACCTTGCCGTCAGCCAGGATCGGCTGGTCGTGAAAAGCCGGGCCGTAATAGGGATGCGGAATGACCTTGCGGATATCCTCGATGGTGACGACCTGATAGACGCCCGGCAAAGCCGAAGCAGCACTGGTGTCGACGCTGAGAATCCTCGCGTGGGGCATGGTGGACCGGAAAATCTTGCCGTAAAGCATGCCCGGCAATTTCAGATGATGGGTGTATTCGATCCGCCCCGTCACTTTCTCGCGCGCCTCGAGGCGCGGGAGCGAACGGCTGGCGAATGGCGTCTGCGTGGTCGCGCTCATGCGCCCGCACTCCCCTGCATGATATGGCGGACCGCGCGCGCCAGATGCACCCGCAGCAAATGTTGCTTGTAGGCGGCAGACCCGCGTCCGTCGCTCTCGATATGGACCTCGGCAAGGGCCGCGTCTGCGGCAGCAGCGAGCGTGGCATCCGACAGCAAGGCACCCCGCAGAACGTCCTCGGCACCTGTGAGACGGGTCGGCCTGTCCACGGCGGCGCTCAGCACGAGGCTGGTGTCCGCGATCCTGTCCCCTTCGGCGCGCAAGCCGACGCACAGGCCAAGCGCCGGCCAGTCATGTTCAGCGCGCGTGGTCACCTTGGCGTAGAAGAAGTGCCAGTCCGGCCGCACCGGCACCAGAATCTCGGAAATGAGTTCACCCTGCACCAGGGCGGTTTCGTAATAGCCCAGAAAAAGGTCTTCTGCGGCGATCACGCGTTCGCCTGCAGCGCCCACGATACGAACGCTGGCACCGAGCGCAGTCCAAACCGGTGGCAAATCCAGATGCGGGTCGCCATGGGCGAGATTTCCGCCGACAGAAGCGACATTACGCACCCTGACATTGGCGAGGGTCTTCATCGTCTGCGTGACAACGGGCAGGTGTCTGGCGATCAGCGGCGACTGCTCGAGCGCGGAGAAAGTGGTCATCGCCCCGATTCGAATGTGGGTCCTGTCCTCGCTCAGGGAAAAGCCCGACAGCGACGAAATCTGGCGCAGGCTTACCAACTTGGCAGGCCTGAACAATTGCGCCTTCATCATCAGCATCAAGGCCGTACCGCCGCCCATGGGACGCGCGCCTTCATCGTCAGCCAGAAGCGCAAACGCCTCTTCGAGGGTGTCAGGCTCGGCGAGTTCCAGTGCAGGCATCGGTGAAGTGTCCGGGTTAACGCGCGGGGACGAGCGGATCCGCTCGCATAAAAATAGCTTTACAGAGCCCGAACAGCGTGTCAACTTTTTGGGACAAAGTCGCATGCGTTGGCCGCGTTTTTACCTCATCTCGTTGAAATCAAAGCCACTATAGCACCTCATGCGGTGAACGAATAAACGCACACAGGTTGTTTCGCAGTCATCCTGCGCCTTCTTCAGGCGCCACAGGCCAGGACGCGCGGCACCGGCACAAGGAGTAAGGCATGGCGAATAAGGACCTGCGCGATTGGCTCGCCGAGATCGAGGCGATCAGCGAACTGCAAATTATCACGGGCGCCGAACCCAAGGAAGAGATTGGCGGCCTCGTCGATATTTTCATGCGCAAGATGGGCGGCCCCGCCTTGCTCTTCGACGAAGTGCCGGGATATCCCAAGGGCACGCGCGTCCTCGCCAACATCCTCACCTCGGCGCCGCGCATCAATGTTGCGCTCGGCCTGCCGGCGAAGGGAACCGAGATGGATCTCGTCCAGTGGTGGCGGGGCTACATGCGCGATGCGCCGATGATCAAGCCCGTGCAGGTCAACGGCGGCCCGCTGTGCGAGAATATCCTCGAGGGCAAGGACGTCGATCTGTACCGCATTCCGACGCCGGTCTGGCACGAGCTTGATGGTGGTCCCTTCATCGGCACCGCCTGCCTCGTCATCGTGAAAGATCCGGATTCGGACTGGATCAACTACGGCGCCTATCGCGTGCAGGTGCATGCGAAGGACGTGGCGTCGGTGATGATCTCGCCCGGAAAGCACGGCCGCATCATCATGCAGAAATATCATGACCGCGGACTGCCCTGCCCGGTCGCCGTCGTCGTCGGCGTGCATCCGGCCATGTTCATGCTGTCGGGCCTCGAGCTCCCCTACGGCAAGAGCGAGTTCGAAGCCGCTGGCGGGATTTTCGGCGAAGCCGTCGAGATCATGAACATGCCCAAGACCGGCTTGCCGGTGCCCGCCAATGCCGAGATCGCCTTCGAGGGCTATATCCACCCCAACGATAAGGTGCAGGAAGGCCCGCTGGGAGAATGGACCGGTTATTACTCCGGCGACAGCCGACCGGAGCCCGCAATCCGCATCGAAACGATGATGCATCGCAACAACCCCATCCTGCTCGGCGCCATCCCGGCGGTGCCGCCGAACGACAACACCTTCTATCTCGGCAGCTACCGCTGCGGCGCGATCTGGAACCAGCTCGAGGCGGCCGGTATCCCCGAAGTGAAAGGCGTCTGGGCGCACGAGGCCGGCGGCAGCCGCTTCTGGACGACCGTGTCGATCAAGCAGCTCTACGGCGGGCACGCCAAGCAGGCCGGCATGGTCGCCGCGCATTGTCTTGCAGGTGCCTATTGCAACCGCTGGACGATTGTCGTCGACGACGACATCGATCCCACGAATATCGACGAGGTGATCTGGGCGATGTCGACGCGCGTCGACACGCGCGAGGACATCGACATCATCGAGGGAGGCTGGTCCTCCGCGCTCGACCCGATGTGCTATGACGGCGACACCGACCGCCGCAATGGGCGCGTCATCATCAATGCTTGCAAGCCGTTCAAGCGCAAGGATACGTTCCCGCTTGTCGCGCGAAACACCAAGGGCCTTGATGAACGCGTGAGGGCCAAATTTGCGCACGTCCTTCCGGACGGCGTCTGATACCGAAGAGTGGAACAACCAAGAAAAGGAAACCTCGCAATGCCAAGTGACATCAAGCTGACGCTGGCCTGTGGCGACTATGAAATCGTGCGGCCGATCAAGGAAGGTCTCGTCAAACCGGACGGTATCGAGCTGACCCTCCTGACGAAGATGGATTCATCGACCCGCCACTGGCGCTTCCTGCGCAATGGCGAATTCGATGTGGCCGAACTGTCCAGCTCCTCCTACCTGATCGCCAAGGATCAGGGCATGCCGATTGAATCGCTGCCGGTGTTCCTGCATCGCCGCTTCCGCCACGGCTTCGTGTTCATCAACACGAACAAGGGCATCAAGTCGCCCAAGGATCTCATCGGCAAGAAGATCGGCGTGAAGTCCTACCAGGTCAGCGCGATCCTGTGGCTGCGCGGCATTCTGGAACATGAATATGGCGTGCCGCACGCCTCCTGCGAATGGTTTTCCGAGATCGACGAGGACGTGGAATTCACGCCGCCGCCGGGCCTGAAGCTGACGCGCCTGCCCGACGACAAATTCGTTGAAAAGATGCTGGTGTCGGGCGAACTCGACGCCGTCCTGCATCCGGACCTGATCGATCCCATCCTCGACAAAAATCCGAATGTCGCGCGCCTCTTTGCCGACCACAAGAACGAGGAGATCGCATATTATAAAAAGACCCAGATCTTCCCGATCATGCATGTGATGGGCCTGCGTAGCGAACTGGTGCAGAAGCACCCGTGGATCCCGGTCGAACTCTACAAGGCCTTCGAAGCCTCGAAGAGAATTGCCATGAAGCGCATGGAAAACCCGCGCCTCGTGCCGCTGGCCTGGTATCGCGAAGCGTGGGAAGAGCAGGAAGACGTGCTTGGCACCGATCCCTGGGAATATGGGATGACTGACAAGAACCGGCACAATCTCGAAACGCTGGTTCAATATTCCCACGAGCAGGGCATGATGAAGAACAAAATGTCCCTCGATGATCTCTTCCTGAACGTTGAGCAGGGCCGCAAGCGCGGCAACTTCCGCGTCTAGGATTGCAAGGAGCGCTGGCAACAGCGCTCCTTTTTATGTTTCAGGTGAAGTGGCACAGACTGTGCCTGTTATTCATCGAGCGGATAAAATCGCGCTGCGCGCGATGACCGCAACGCCGGAACGAGGTGGGCGATATGAAGACGGGGCACAAAATTCTTGCAACATTGTGCGGTGGCGCATTGTTTGTGGCGGGTACGGCTCAGGCGCAGACGCCGACGACCGCCGAATTTTATCGCGGCAAGCAGATCGCTATGCTGATTGGCTACAGCGCGGGCGGTGGTTACGACCTCTATGCCCGCATGGTGTCGCGCTATATGGGCAAGCATGTGCCCGGCAATCCGGCTATCGTGCCACAAAACATGCCAGGTGCCGGCTCATTGAAGGTCGTCAACTATCTAGCTCAGGTCGCGCCGCGCGACGGCACTGCCATCGGCACCTTCGGCCGGTCTCTGCCGCTCTATCCGCTGCTGATTGGACCGGCGGATTTTGACGCCACCAAATTTGGCTATCTGGGCTCGGTCGCCACGGACGTGAGCCTGTGCATCTCCTGGCATCAATCGCCGATCCAGTCCTGGAAAGATGTCGTCGCCAAGGAATATCGTGCGGGCGGCGAAGGTCGCGGGTCGGAGCCTGACGTGTTCGCGACTGTCCTGCAAAAAGTCTTCGACACCAGGACAAAACTGATCACGGGCTATCCGGGCACGGCGGAAATGACGCTCGCCATGCAGCGCGGTGAAATCGACGGTCTTTGCGGCATTTCCTATTCAACGCTGCAAAGCATTCATTCCGACTGGCTGCAAAGCGGACAGGTGAAAATACTTGTGCAGTCGGCCACGAAAAAACACCCCGCCATTCCGGATGTGCCACTGATCACCGATCTCATGAAAGATCCGCGCAAGAGCGCGATTCTCGATCTGATCGTCGCCCCGCAGGAGATGGCACGGCCCTTCGCCGCGCCGCCCGGCCTGCCGCCGGAGCGCCTGCAAGCCCTGCGCGATGCTTTCGACGCCACGATGAAAGATCCGGAATTTCTGGCCGAGATGAAGAAATCAAAACTCGACGTGGATCCGGTTTCTGGCAAGTCCATCCAGGAACTCGTGACAAAGCTGTGGGCCTCGCCCAAGGATGTCATCGAGGCGGCAGCTGCCGCTTCGGGTGCGGAGCCGACAAAGAAATAGAACGCCGTCATTGCGAGCGAAGCGAAGCAATCCAGGCACGCACCTTCGCCATGCGAGCGAAGTGCCAGCAAAGGGCGAGAGCCCCACAAGCGGCCTCTGGATTGCTTCGCTTCACTCGCAATGACGAGGCTAAGGTGGTTATCAAAGTGGCGAAAGCTGCATCTGGCGCAGAGACGGCGTAGACAAAACGGCCATTATTGCGAGCAAAGCGAAGCAATCGCCAAGCACGCACCTTCGACATGCGGGCGAAGCGGCAGCAAAGGGCGAGCGCCTCACAAGCGGCCTCTGGATTGCTTCGCTCCGCTCGCAATGACGGCAAAAAAAGGTTGAGGAAAACGCATGGCGTCGCTGATCGGACAAAGCATGCCCCGCGTTGAAGATGACAATCTGTTGCGCGGCCGAGGCCGGTTTCTCGACGACATCCAACTGCCCGGCGTTCTGCACGTCGCTTTCCTGCGCAGCGAACATGCCCATGCGCTGGTGACGCGGCTCGACGTGGCCCTGGCGCGTGGTCTGCCCGGCGTGCATGCGGTCATCACCATGTCGGACCTGATGAAGGTCACCGGTCTCGAGCGGATGCCGCTGGGTGCCAGTCCCACCAAGGCGACAGGACCGATCACGCCCTACATCCTGTCTGGCAAGGAAGTCGCCTTTGTCGGCGAGGCCATGTGCATGGTCGTGGCCCACAGCCGCGCTGTGGCGGAAGACGCCGTCGGGCTGATTGAGGTGGATTACAAACCCCTGCCCGTTGTGGCCGACATCCGCAAGGCGGTCGTTGACGCCTCCGTCACAGTCCGCCGCGAGGCCACGACGAATGTGCTCAACACGCTCAAGGTCGCCTATGGCGATATTGACGCGGCCTTCGCGACAGCAAGCCACGTGTTCAAGGAAGATCTCTGGCAGCATCGCGGCTGCGCCCATCCGATGGAGACGCGCGGCGTAGTCGCCGAATGCCGGCCTGACGGCGGACTCAACGTCTGGTCATCCACGCAAATGCCCAACGACCTGCTGACCACCATCGTCGAGGCGACCGGGCTCCCCGAAGACCAGGTCCGTGTCATCACGCCCGATGTCGGAGGCGGCTTCGGCCCCAAATATTGCATCTATCCGGAAGAGACCGCCCTGGCAGCCGCCGCGCTGCTCACCCGCCGCACGCTGAAATGGGTCGAGGACCGTCGCGAGCATGCGATGACCGCCGTCCAGGAGCGCGATCAATATTGGTCGCTGGAGATTGCGGTCGATGCGCAAGGTCTCATCCTGGGCATTCGCGGCAGCCTCATTCACGATCAGGGTGCCTATGCGCTGAAGGCCGTGAACCTGCCCTATAATTCCGCGACCGCCGTGCCTGGCCCCTATATTGTGCCGGCCTATGATGTCGCCGTCACCATCGGCTTCACCAACAAGGTGCCGGCCTCCTCGGTGCGTGGCGCGGGCTATCCGCAGGCGGCCTTCGCCATGGAGCGGTTGATGGATCGCGTAGCGCGCGAGCTTGGCATCGACCGCGCCGAGATCCGCCGCCGAAATCTCATCCCGCCAGAAAAGATGCCCTATTCCAAGCCGCTGAAAGCGCGCTCGGGGGCGGCGATCACCTATGACAGTGGCGACTACATCGCCACGCATGAGGAAATTCTGGCAGCGTCCGACTGGAACGGCTTTGCGCAACGCCAGAACACGGCGCGCAGCGAAGGCCGGTATCTGGGCATCGGCCTTGCCCATGCGGTGAAAGGCACCGGGCGCGGGCCGTTTGAGACCGGCATGGTGCGCGTCAATCCATCGGGCAAGATCTCGATCTACACCGGTGCCGCCGCCATGGGTCAGGGCCTTGCCACCGCGCTGTCACAAATCTGCGCGCAGCATCTGGGCGTCAGCGCGAGCGACATCACTGTCACCTCTGGCGACACGGCGCGGGCCCCGCTGGGCCTCGGTGGCTTCGCCAGCCGCCAATTGGTGACCGCAGGGTCATCCGTTCTGCTCTCGTCGCAGGCCGTTGCGGCCAAGGCGAAGAAACTGGCGAGCCACATGCTGGAGGCGGCCGAGGAAGATCTCGAAATCGTCGACGGGCAGGTGCGTGTCGCAGGGTCCGACAAGGCCGTATCACTGGCAGAACTGGCGCGCGTGCTGAAGGGTGCGCCTGGCTATGCCTTCCCCCCCGGCATCGATCCGGCACTTGAAGCCGACATCAAATGGCAGACCGAGCCGCTGACCTATGCCAACACCAGCCATGTCGCGGAGGTCGAGGTCGATCCAGCCACCGGGCATGTCACGATCCTGCGCTATACGGCCCTGCAGGATTGCGGCGTGCGCGTGAACCCGATGATCGTCGATGGACAGGTCCGCGGCGGCATCGTGCATGGCATCGGCAATGCGCTGTTCGAGGAGATGATTTACAGCGCTGACGGCCAGCCACTGACCGTCACCTTTGCGGATTATCTGCTGCCGACGTCAACAGAGATCCCCGATCTCGTGACGCTCTATCGCGAGACCCCCTCGCCGATCAATCCGCTGGGTGCCAAGGGCGTCGGCGAAGTTGGCACCATCCCCGTGGCGGCGGCGATCATCTCGGCGGTGGAGGATGCGCTGCGCCCCTTCGGTGTGACCATCCGCCAGACGCCGATCCCGCCCAGCACCCTGTTCGAGATGATCGACGACGCGCGTCTACTCGTACCGGACATGGGTGGAGAAGTCGTAGTCGCGTGACAGCGA
>CAIWVR010000312.1 GCA_903916165.1 uncultured Hyphomicrobiales bacterium
GGCAAAGACCTGCAGATAGGCGGCAATGGCCACCGGTGCCGAAAAGACGCCCGCGCAGCCGCAATCGGCCTCCTTGAGATGGCGCATGTGCGGTGCCGTATCCGTGCCGAGGAAGAAACAGCTTTCCCCGCCCGTCGCGGCCTTGCGCAGCGCGAGGCGATGGCGTTCGCGCTTGAGCACCGGCAGGCAATACATGTGCGGACGCAAGCCGCCCTGAAAGAGGGCATTGCGATTATAGAGCAGATGCTGCGGCGTGATCGTCGCACCCATGCGGGCAGCATTGTCGCGCACCAGGGCGACACCCTCCTGCGTTGTGATATGCTCCATGACCACGCGCAAGGTCGGCAGCCGCGCGAGCAAGGGGGCGAGCACCTCTTCGGCAAAGCGCGCCTCACGATCGAAAATATCGATGTCGGCCCGCGTCACCTCGCCATGGGTCAGCAGCGGGATGGCGTGTTCGGCCATGGCTTCGAGCACCGGCATGATGTGGTCGACCGACGTCACGCCATGGGCGGAATTGGTGGTCGCATGCGCCGGATAGAGTTTGGCGGCGGTGAAGACGCCGGCCTTGTGTCCCGCCACCAGATCGGCAGGATCGGTATGGTCGGTGAGATAGCAGGTCATCAGCGGCGTGAAGGACAGGCCTTGCGGCACGCAAGCCATGATCCGCCCGCGATAGGCCTCCGCCATGGCGGCCGTGGTCACCGGCGGGGTCAGGTTCGGCATGATGATGGCGCGGCCGAACGCCTGCGCAGTATAGGGCACGACCGTCTGCATCATGACGCCGTCGCGGAAATGCACATGCCAGTCGTCAGGACGGCGGAAGGTCAGGCTGCGCATCGGCGAAAGCTCCATCGGAGGGATCACCTGCCTCTTCGCATACCGGCCCGGTGCCGACAAGCGCCCCGGCTCACCCGATGTTTCATGCAGCCGCCTGTTGGCTTCACTCAGATCCGGCGTGCGGCTTTGCCCTTCTCCCCGTGATCATGTTCGTCTCCCCTGGACTTCATTTTGCACGGCGGCGTCGACAGCTGTCAGAGCCGTCATATTGACGATCCGCCGGACAGAACTTGTCGGCGTCAGGATGTGCACGGCATTGGCGGCACCGAGCAGAATGGGCCCGACCGTGACGCCTTCACCGGCGACGATCTTCAGGACGTTATAGGTGATGTTGGCCGCATCAAGATTGGGCATGACGAGCAGGTTGGCTTCGTCGCTCAACCGCCCGCCAGGGAACATGCCATCGAGAATGCGCTTCGACAGGGCCGCATCGCCATGCATCTCGCCTTCCGCCTCGACATGCGGTGCCGCCTCGATCAACAGTCCGAGTCCCTCGCGCATCCGCTTGGCGGAGGCCGATTGCGACGAGCCGAAGCTCGAATGCGACAGGAAGGCGACGCGCGGCGTCAGGCCGAAACGCTGCACTTCTTCTGCCGCGACCTGCGCGATCTGCGCCAGCTGCTCAGCCGTCGGCTCCTGGTTGATGTAAGTGTCGGTGATGAACAAGGTGTGCTTGGGCAGCATCAGGACGTTCATTGCTGCAAACACATGCGCGCCCGGCTTGCGCCCGATAATATTGGCGACATGATCCAGATGGCTCTTATAGGGTCCATAAGTTCCGCATAACATGCCGTCGGCGCGGCCCCAGCGCAGCAGCATGGCCGAGAGCAGCGTCGGATTGGTGCGCAGCAGCGCGGCCGCGCCATTGATGGTCGCGCCGTTGCGGCGGTTCTGCTGGTAATATTCTTCCGCTGCCGTGCCGATCAGTTCATTGTCGGCGATGTCGATGATCTCGATGTCGCGGCCTTCCATCAGGCGCAGGTTCTGGTTGGCGATCTGCGCGAGGATTTCCGTCCGCCGCCCGACGAGCACGGGAGTGGCCAGCTTGTCGTCGACGACGATCTGCGCCGCGCGCAAGACACGAAGATCCTCTCCCTCTGCATAGAGGATCTTCTTCCTGGCCAGCCGCGCGGCCTCGAAGACCGGCTTCATAATATTGCCGGAGCGATAGACGAAACCTTCCATGGCCCGCTTGTAGGCGGCCAGATCGGCCAGCGGCCGGGTGGCAACGCCGCTCTTCATCGCCGCTTCCGCCACCGCCGGCGCGACCGCCGAAATGAGGCGCGGGTCGAAGGGCTTGGGAATGAGATAATCCTCTCCGAAGCGGCTTTCATGCGCGCCATAGGCGGCACTCACCACGTCGGACTGCTCGGCATGTGCGAGCGAGGCGATGGCATGAACCGCAGCGAGTTTCATATCCTCATTGATCGTTGTTGCGCCAACATCCAGCGCGCCGCGGAAGATGAAGGGAAAACACAGGACATTGTTGACCTGGTTGGGATAATCTGAGCGCCCGGTCGCGATGATCGCATCGGGCCGTGCCGCGCGCGCCACTTCGGGCATGATTTCGGGGTGCGGATTGGCCATGGCGAGAATGAGCGGACGTGGCCCCATGCGCTCGACCATGTCGGCCTTCAGCACGCCACCGGCGGACAGGCCGAGGAAGATGTCGGCATCATGGATGACATCGCCCAGCGTGCGGGCCTCGGTCACCTGCGCATAACGGATATTTTCCGAATTCATGCCTTCATTGCGGCCGACGTGAATCACGCCGAAGAGATCGGAGACATAAATATTCTCGCGCCGCACGCCCAGTTCGACGAGCAGGTCGAGGCAGGCGAGCGCGGCGGCGCCGGCACCCGAACAGACGAGCTTGATGTCAGGCAATTTCTTGCCGACCAGTTCCATGGCGTTGAAGACCGCAGCACCAACCACGATCGCCGTGCCGTGCTGATCGTCATGAAACACGGGGATTTTCATCCGCTCGCGCAGCTTGCGCTCGACGGTGAAACATTCCGGTGCCTTGATGTCCTCAAGATTGATGCCGCCGAACGTCGGCTCCATCGCCGCGATCATATCGACGAGCTTGTCGGGATCGTTTTCATCCAGCTCGATGTCGAAGACGTCGATATTGGCAAATTTTTTGAACAGGCAGGCCTTGCCTTCCATCACCGGCTTTCCGGCGAGCGGCCCGATATTGCCCAGCCCCAGAACCGCCGTCCCGTTGGTGATGACGGCGACGAGATTGCCGCGCGAGGTCAGGTAACGCGCCTGTTCCGGATCTTCGACAATGGCCATGCACGCCGCCGCAACGCCCGGTGAATAGGCAAGCGCGAGGTCATGCTGGTTGGTCATGCCCTTGGTGGGAACCACCGAGATTTTACCGGGCGTCGGGAAAGCATGATAGGCGAGGGCCGCCTTTGCGAGCTGGTCGTCCATGTCGCTCCAA
>CAIWVR010000313.1 GCA_903916165.1 uncultured Hyphomicrobiales bacterium
GAGATCGGCATGATCGAGGTGAAGGGCCCTAATGTGTTCAAGGGCTATTGGCGGATGCCTGAGAAGACGGCCGCCGAATTCAATCCGGACGGATTTTTCATCACCGGCGACCTCGGCAAGATCGACGCCAGGGGCTACGTCCACATTGTCGGTCGCGGCAAGGACCTGATCATCACCGGCGGCTTCAATGTCTATCCGAAGGAGATCGAATCCGAGATCGACGCCATGCCCGGTGTGTTCGAGAGCGCTGTCATCGGCGTGCCGCATCCTGATTTCGGCGAGGGCGTGACGGCCGTGGTCGTGCGCACGAAAGCGGACGCCATCGACGAGAAAGCGATCATCGCCGCCCTTCAGGACCGGCTTGCCAAGTTCAAGCAGCCCAAGAAAGTGATTTTCCTCGACGACCTGCCGCGCAATACGATGGGCAAGGTCCAGAAGAACGTCCTGCGCGACCAATATGCAGAGCTTTTCACCAAGGGGTAAGGCATGGCAAAGACGCCAGCCATGCTGGCTGGGATCTGGTCGGCGCTTCGCGGACCTGACCGGCTGGTTTCGCATGTCGTAGACATCGGGCAGGGGGCCTTTGCCGGGGCCTTTGCGATCTCCGATTTTGCTGCGAACACGACGGGTGTGGCAGCATTGGCCCTCGCAGAATTTGCAGCCGTCCGCGGTGGGGTCGAGCCCTCGGTCGCGGTGGATCGTCGGCTTGCATCCTTGTGGTTCGCAAAATCCATCCGCCCGGTTGGGTGGGCGCTGAAGGATCCGTGGGACCCGATCGCCGGAAATTACGCGGCACGCGACGGCTGGGTCAGGCTCCATACCAATGCGCCGCATCATCGGGCGGCGGCTCTTTCCGTGCTCGGGGTCGGCGCCGACCGCGCGGCCGTGACACAGGCGGTGGCGGGTTGGGACGCGCAAGACCTTGAGGATGCTGTCGTGGGGGCAAAGGGCTGCGCGGCCATGCTGCGAAGCCTCGCGGACTGGCGCATACATCCGCAGGGACGTGCAGTCATGGAGGAAGAACTTGTGCAATGGGGCGAGACCGGAATCCGCCCCTTGCGCGCGTTCGGCCAGCCGGGTCGGCCGCTTGAGGGCCTGCGCGTGCTCGATCTGACACGCGTGCTCGCCGGGCCTGTCGCCACGCGCTTCCTTGCCGGATATGGCGCTGACGTCCTGCGCATTGATCCACCCGGCTGGGACGAACCCGCCGTTCTGCCGGAAGTCACACCCGGCAAGACCCGTGCCCGGCTCAACCTGTGCCAGACAGAGGACCGAGCAATTTTCGTGCGCCTGCTCGGTGAAGCCGACGTGCTGGTGCATGGCTACCGCTCCGACGCGCTTGAGAAACTAGGTTTCGGCACCGCCAGGCGCGCCGATCTGGCGCCCGGCCTGATCGACGTCGCGCTCGACGCCTATGGCTGGACCGGACCCTGGGCGCAGCGGCGCGGGTTCGATACTGTGGTTCAAATGAGCACCGGCATGGCCGAACGCGAGATGCGGTTTCGTCGTCAATCGTTGAAACCAGAAAACCTGCCTGTACAGGCGCTTGACTACGGCACGGGCCATATGATCGCTGCCGCCGTGCTGCGCGCGCTGACACAGCAAGCTGGCGATGGGCGCGGGCGTTCGGCACGCCTGTCGCTCGCGCGCAGTGCGGCCTTTCTGGCGTGCCATGAAAACGAGACCACAGCGTCGCTCGCGCCAGAAACGGACGATGATCTTGGCGCAGACACCGAGGTGACATATTGGGGACCGGCGCGGCGTCTGAAACCGCCGATGCGCGTTGAGGGTTGCGACCTGTACTGGAACAGAAACGCCGGCCCACTCGGCGACGGCGCGCCCGCCTTTGCATATTGATGAGGACTTGATGCGCGGCTTTTTTCGAATGGATTATCCGCGCGAAGGCGGCGCTGGCGGCACCGTCGTTTTCACGAATGGGACAATTGCTGGCTGGGACACAGGCGGTTGCTTCTTTCGAGGTGATTATGCCGACAGGGGCATGGGAATCGAAGGTTTGCTCACACTCTCCTTTCCGAATGGCGGGACATCGCCGACGGGCGAAAGCATCGCGCGAGCGACGGTGCCACAACGAATTTCCTTCCGTATCCCCAATGCTGCCCGGGCCAACCAGATGGTACTCAAAACCGTCACCGGCGATGTGACCATCAGGCTGACGCGGGTCGGGAGCCTCTGACAGTCTAGGTTCGAAAAAAACTTTCCACCAATTTCCATCAAGGTTGCTGGACCTTTCCGACAGAATGAGAATGTGACAGTTTTCGTGATGAAGGCTGCCTTTCCGCCCAAAATTGCGCCGAGGCTTGATCCGCGTGGCGCTCCGCTTCATAGTCTTCGGAGAATAAGCGTCGTTCAGGCACGCGGAAACGGGAGAAAATTATGCGTGATTTCGAGCGCCACATGCGCCATGCTGGGGTAGCGATCATCGCGGGTGTCGCTATTCTGGTAGCCATCAGCGCCGATGCGCAGACGCGCACAGAAGTTCGCGTCGGCACGCTTGGTGCCATCAGCGACGCGCCCGTCTTCATCGCTGACAAGAAGGGCTACTTCCGCGAGGAAGGCATTGACGTGAAGATGACAGTCTTCCAGTCAGCGGCGACCATGGTCGCACCGCTGGGTGCCGGGCAACTCGATGTCGGTGCCGGCTCACCATCGGCTGGCATGTATAATGCGGTCGCGCGCAAGATCGATGTGCGCATTGTGGCCGATAAGGCGCAATCAACGCCGGGCTATGGCGCAACGAAGCTGATCGTGCGCAAGGATCTCGTCGAGTCTGGCAAGTTCAAGACGCTGGCCGACCTGAAGGGCCTTAAGATCGCCGGGAATGCGCCCGGCGTCAGCAACACCGCCATGCTGAATGTGATGCTGACCTCGGTTGGGCTGACCTATAGCGACGTCGATGTGCTCAATCTTGCCTTCCCGGATCATCTGATCGCCTTGCAGAACAAGTCGGTCGACGGTGGCGCGACAATCGAACCGACGGCGACACTGGCTGTTGCTGGCGGTTATGCGGTCGAGATCATGCGCGACGATCAAATCTATCCCAACCACCAGATCGCAACGCTGATCTACGCCGAGGATTTTGCCAAGAAGCGTGACCTCGCGACGCGGTTCATGAAGGCCTATGTGCGCGGCATCCGCTTCTATGTGAAGGCGCTGAAGGACGGGAGACTCGCCGGCGAGACAGCGGACGAAGTGATCGACATTCTGACCGAATATACGCCGCAGAAGAATAAGGATCTGTTGCGCAAGATCACGCCGACCGGCATGGATCCGGATGGCAAGGTCAATACGGCGAGCCTGCAACGGGACGTCGATTTCTATATCGCGCAGGGTCTCGTGGAGACCAAGGTCGATGTGTCGAAGATCGTCGACATGTCCTTTGCAGAAGACGCCGTAAAGGCGCTTGGGTCCTTCAAGTAAGCATCAGGAAAAGAGACGCAATATGTTGCGGCCAAACACCCGCATGGCGGGACCGAACAAGTTCAAGCTCGGTCTTTTCGCCATGAATTGCTCCGGCGGCATGACGATGACCAAGGCGCCCGAGCGCTGGGACGCGACATGGGACAATAACGTCACTGCCGCGCGCCTGGCCGATGAGGCGGGCCTTGAATTCCTGCTGCCTATCGGACGCTGGCACGGCTACAAGGGCGAGACGGATACGGAAGGTTCGTCTTTCGAGACGCTGACCTGGGCCTCGGGACTGCTGGCTTCGACCAGGGGCATCTCCGTGTCCGGCACGCTGCATGTGGCCTTCGTCAATCCGGTCTTCGCCGCCAAGCAGATCGTCACGGCCGATCATATCGGCAAAGGTCGGTTCTGCCTGAACATCGTGTCGGGCTGGAACAAGGGCGAGTTTGACATGCTCGGTGTCGCGCTCAATGATCATGAGGCCCGTTACGCCTATACGGGCGAATGGATCAACATCGCCAAGCGCGTCTGGAGCGAAGATGCGCCGTTCGACTTTCAGGGACGGTTCTTCGATCTGAAGGGTGTGCTCTCGAAGCCCAAACCCTGGGGGCCAGGCGAGCCCCTGCTCATCAGTGCCGGCAATTCGCAGGAGGGACGCGCCTTCGCTGCCAATCACGCAGACGCCCTGTTCATGACCATTGTTGAGTTGGATACGCTGGCGGCAGAGGTGGAGACCGTGCGTGCCTCCGTGACTGACGCCGCCCGCGATGTCGGCGTCTTTGCCAGCGGCCATCTGATGTGCCGTCCCACACGCAAGGAGGCGGAGGATTATTACCATTATATCGTCTACGAGCAGGGCGACTGGGACGCCGCCGAACATGCCGCCGTCATCCGCACTAAAGGCCGCAAGACACCTTTCGATGCGATGAAACGATTAAAGGAGCGCCTTATCAGTGGCGTCGGCACCTATCCCGTTCTGGGCAGCTATGATGACGCAGCTGAAGCCTTCAAGCGCATGAGCGACGCAGGCCTCGGGGGCATGGCCATCGGTCTCGTGAATTACGTCAGCGATTTCCCGGCTTTGCGCGACGAAGTACTGCCCCGCATGCAGAGGCTTGGCCTGCGCACCTGAGCTTTTGCCCTTCACTTTGCACGGCGTCATGCTATTCACGACGCCTCGCAACACGCTAGGTCCATGCAACAGATCAGGTCGCTTCTCTTCACAGGTCTCTGGACACTCTGGACGTCGCTTTTCGCGCCGGTTCTCGGTGTCATTTTGCTCACCCACGGCAGCCCGATCTGGGTTCGCCGATGGACGCGCCTGTGGGCCAGCGGCGTTTTGGGCATGCTCAAATATATTGTCGGGTTGGATCACGCCGTGCGCGGGAGCGAAAACATACCTGAGAAGCCCTGCCTGATCGTCTGCAATCACCAGTCGACGTGGGAGACCATCGCTGTCCTGACCCTTTTTCCGGATGTCGCGATCATCACAAAGAAGGAATTACTGAAGGTTCCTATCTTCGGCACATTCCTGCGGCTCTCGCCCATGATCACCATCGATCGCGAGAGCGGTTCCAGGGCGATCCGAAAAATGAACGAAGAGGGTGCGCTTGCGCTGTCTCAGGGCCGCAGCGTCCTGATTTTCCCGGAAGGCACGCGCAGCGAGCCTGGCGCACCTGTCGAGTTCAAGCGTGGCGTCGAATTGCTCTACGGCAAACTCAACTGCGACCTGCTGCCGGTGGCGATGAATTCCGGCGATTTCTGGTGCCCAGGTCGCCAGAACAAGAAGGCCGGCACGATCACGTTGACCTGCCTGCCCCCCATTCCCGCGGGTGAAAATGCTTCCGCGGCGATCAAGGCCGCGGAAGCTGCCATTCAGGCAGAGCTTACTTCGATCCGGGCGACAGCGGCCTGAACTTTGGCACGCTGCAGTCAGCGTCGACATCATCAAACACGACCTCGACCGGCATTTCGCAACGAACATCCTCGTGGCTCACGCCCAGGATGTTGGTCAGCAGGCGCGGGCCTTCCTCAAGCTCCACCAGCGCGACCACATAGGGCACCTCCTGCTCGAAGGCCGGACGATAGACGCGGTGGAAGGTGACAAAGGAATAAACCTTGCCGCGTCCCGAGACGTCCTCGAAGTGGAAATTCGGAGACAGGCAATGCCGGCAGGCGTTCGACGGCGGAAACCAGTACTGCTCGCAGGAATCGCATTTGGGGATCGACAGGCGATGCTCTTGCGCCGCCTTCCAGTAGGGAAGCGATTCAGGCGCGGGCCGGGGCTTGGGTTTCTGATTGGGCTTCGGAATGGTGTCGCTCATCATGCGCGCCCCAGAATGAGAGTGGAATGGCAAACCTGATTGCCGCCATGGCCGGAAATCAGCGCAATTTCCGC
>CAIWVR010000314.1 GCA_903916165.1 uncultured Hyphomicrobiales bacterium
CACCAACACGGTGCTCGGCACGAAATTCGACATCGTGCGTGGCTATTCCGGATCGATGGAAGGCATGCTGGCGGTCGAGCGCAGCGAGGTCGACGGACACTGCACCGGCTGGGACACGCTGAAGACCAGCCACCCGCAATGGATCGACGACAAGTCGGTCAATGTCCTCGTGCAATTCTCGGCACGCCGACACGCAGAGCTGAAAGACACGCCGACAGTCCTCGAATATGCCAAGACGCAGCGTCAGACCGACCTGCTGCGCGCCATCGTCAACGCCGCCGAGATCGGCACCGCCTTCTTCTCGACGCCCGGCCTGCCGCCGGAGCGTCTCGCGATCCTGCGCAACGCCTTCCTGCGCTGCGTGGAGGATCGTGACTTCCTTGCTGAAATCGCCACCCTGAAGATCGGCCTTGACCCGCAGGGGGGCGAGCGTGTCGCCGAGACGGTCGCAGAGATCAGCAAGATACCCGACGCCCTCGTGCCCGAACTGCAGCAGGCCAGCCTGATGACGAGCGCGAAATAATCAAGAACAACCCTGGAGGCAGGACATGAACGTTCAAAGCAAGGCGCGCGAATTCATGACGACGTGGCACACGTCGGCGCGCTCATATCTCCCGGCCTGGGCACAGCGCAACAAGTCCAGCCTGATGAATTCCGGCAAGAGCACCCGCGCCCTGCCAATGTTCCGCGCCTTCGATCTGCTGGCAAAACCCAATGACCGCATCGTGCTGCTGGTCAATTCCGATCAGCGCATCGGCGTCGAGAGCGTCTGCGGCGCGCAGCAGGATTTCGTGCGTCACGTCGATTTCGACAGCGTCTATCTGCAGTTTGCCGGCGAAAGCATCATCGAAACCGAATTCGCCGAATATAGGATGGTCCCCGGCGACATCATCCATATCCCCGAGGGCATTGCGCATCGCTCAAGCGGCAGCGCCGACAGCCTGCGCTGGTTCGCGCTCGTCAACTCGCCCTTCACGACCTTCATGTCGGTAGACGACCAGGTTTCGGAGACGACATTCACGGTCAGGCGCGTCAACGGACCGGACTGGACAATCCCCGCCGACCGGATGAGCGCGCCCAGGGATCGTGTCATCGAGCGCATGATCTGCTGGGATGACAAGCCGAGTGATCTCACCATTTTCGAGCGCGATTATGCCGATCTCGTGCCCGCCGGATCGACCAGCCCGCGCGAGGCCAAGAGCGGCGTCACCAAGCTGCGCGCCTTCGATCTCTTCAAGGAGATCGCCGGCACCAGCGGCGAGCCCAAGCCCGTGATGCGCGGCAAGCATCTCGAGATCAAGGTCTACAACATTATCGGCGAGCAATTCGCCTTCCACCGTGCGCTGCGCAGCGAGGAAGTGCGCATCCAGTTCCGTGGCAAGGCGCTCGACATGTCGGAAACCGGCAATGCCGACACGGCGCCGGGCACGGTGACCATGATCCCGCGTGGCATTGGCCACAGCGTCATCACCGATCCGGTTGACTGCACCCAGTTCCTGCGGATGAATTTCTACAGCGAACTGCCGTGGACTGCGCCCCATGACGTGACAAGGCACCATTTCGACAGCCATTTCGACGTCGAGACGCATGTCATCCAGAAGGCACCCTGGCGCGCCTGATCGGACGGTGCAGGAATCAGGGGCGCGCTCGCAGCGCAGCGCGCCCTTTTGCTTGGGCCGACATGAGGGCGCGCCATGATGGAACATACACATTTGCCGCGCGCGATCGGGGCCAGCGGGCTCGCGAGCTTTCCGCTCGGCCTCGGTTGCGCCTCGCTGTCGGGCAGCTATGGCCCATCCGACGAAGACAATGCACTGCGCGTGCTGCATGAGGCGCGCGCGCGCGGCGTCACAATGTTCGATACATCCGACAAATACGGCAACGGGCACAATGAAGAGCTGCTCGCGCGCGCCTTTGGCGACGTGCGTAACTCCGTCCTCATCGCGTCCAAATTCGGCAATATGGCGGGCAAGGACGGCAAGGTCGCCGACAATGATCCCGCCACCATAGCAGCCTCCTGCGAGGCCTCGCTGAAACGGCTGAAGAGCGAATTCATCGACCTCTATTACATCCACCGCATCGACCCTGCTGTCGCCATCGAGGACACGATCGGCGCCATGTCGCGGCTGGTCGAACAGGGCAAGGTACGCGCGCTCGGCATTTGCGAGGTCAACCCGACGACGCTGCGTCGTGCCCATGCGGTCCATCCCATCGCCGCCATCCAGAGCGAATATTCGGTGCTCTATCGGACGGAGGCCGAAGACGTGCTGCGCACCACACGCGAACTGGGCGTGGCCTTTGTCGCCTATGCGCCGCTCGGGCGCGGCCTGCTGACGGGCGCCGTGCAGCCGGGCACTTTGGGCGACACGGACGAACGCCTGCGCCATCCGCGTTTCTCGGCGGAAAACCTGCCAAAAAATCTCGAACTCGTGCAGGCGATCCAGCAGGTCGCAGCAGGTCGCGGCGTGAGCGCCGGACAGGTGTCGCTGGCCTGGCTGCTGGCGCAGGGCGAGGACATCATCCCGATTCCCGGCACGAAAACGCTCAGCCGTCTCATCGAGAACATCGACGCCGCGGCGATCATATTGTCGGACGCTGACATTGCCTTTATTGCGTCATCCATACCGCCCGATGCGGCGGCCGGCCTGCGCTACAGGGCCGAGCATATGAAGAACATGTATCTCTAGAAGGGCGAATGCACATGGCCGAACAGGACATCACTTTCATTTCGGACGGGCTGACGCTCACCGGCACGATCTCCACGCCTGAAGGCCTTGCCGCCACCGAAAAGCGCCCGGCGTTCATCGTGCTGCACGGCTTCGGTTCGACGCGCCATGCCGGCAATGTGCAGACACCCTGCGCCATGCTGAACAAGCTCGGCTACGTCACGCTGCGCTTCGACTTTCGCGGATGCGGCACAAGCGAGGGCGAACATGGCCGCCTGATCTGCATGGAACAGGTCAGCGACGTGAAGAACGCGCTCACCTTTCTGCAGCAGCATCCCCATGTCGATCCTGACCGCATTGCGGTGGCGGGCTCGTCATTTGGCGCAGCGGTCGCCGTCTACACGGCGGGCACCGACACGCGTGTTGCGGCCTGCATCTCGGCCTCGGGCTGGGGCAATGGCGCGCTGAAATTCGAGGGCCAGCATGGCGACAATTACCCGCGTTTCCTGAAAATGCTGGAAGACGGCCGCGCCTATAAGGCGCAGCATGGCACGTCAATGATCGTTAACCGCTATGACATCGTGCCGATTCCGGAAAAACTGCGCACCCATGTGCTGAAGGGCTCGATCAACCTGATGCCGGTCGACACCGCGCAAAGCATGTTCGACTTCACGGCGGAAGACGTGATCGCCGACATTGCGCCGCGCCCCGTGCTGCTGATGCACTCAGCCGTCGACAGCGTGACGCCCACCGGGCAGACGATCCGCATGTTCGAGCGCTCACAGGCGCCGACCGAATTGCATCTGTTCTCGGGCACGGATCATTTCATGTTCGCCGAGAAGAACCATCGCGTGCATGAGGTCGTGACCACCTGGCTGCGCGATTTCTTCCCCGTCAGCGGCGAGGCCGTCGGCATCACCGCGCTCGCCGAACACCACTAGAGCCCTGCCCGCCGGCGCCCTGTGCGCCGGCGGGATCAGGATGGACGGTCAGGAAATGGTGGGCCCGGCAGGACTCGAACCTGCAACCAGACCGTTATGAGCGGCCGGCTCTAACCATTGAGCTACAGGCCCGGAGCTTTTGCACTCTGGCGTGGGTGGAGATAGCCGGAAGCGGATGGGGATGGCAAGGGCACAGGCTGTTTATCGGCGCCCTCACCCTGCCTGCGGGATCGGGCGCGGGCGGCCGTGATCGTCCACGGCGACGAAGGTGAAGGTGGCGTAGGTGACCTTTTCGCGCAGCGTTGTCTGAAACCGCTGGGCATAGGCCTCAATGTGGATCTGCATCGAGCTGCGCCCGATGCGTTCGACCTCCGTATAGACCTCGAGCACGTCACCCACTTTCATCGGTGCCAGAAAAGTCATGGCGTCGACCTTTACGGTGACCACGCGCCCCTGCGCGCGCTCGACGCCTGCAATGCCGCCGGCCTGGTCCATCTGCGACATGACCCAGCCACCGAAAATATCGCCATTGGCATTGGTGTCGGCCGGCATGGCGATGGTGCGGACGGTGAGTTGGGCGTGCGGGCGCGAGGGGTTGGTCATGGGGCGATGGTCCGGGACGGAGAGTGCTATCCTAACGCGCTGGAAAGCCCATTTCCACCATCGTCATTGCGAGGAGCCCAAAGAAAAAGGCCCGGTTCGCACCGGGCCTCTTTGCAATCCTAATTGTCCAGGAAGCTTCGCAGCTTGCGGCTTCGTGACGGGTGCTTCAGCTTGCGCAAGGCCTTCGCCTCGATCTGGCGGATGCGCTCGCGCGTCACCGAGAATTGCTGGCCGACTTCTTCCAGCGTGTGATCGGTGTTCATGCCGATGCCGAAACGCATGCGCAGCACGCGCTCTTCGCGCGGGGTCAGCGAGGCGAGAACGCGTGTGGTG
>CAIWVR010000315.1 GCA_903916165.1 uncultured Hyphomicrobiales bacterium
ATGATTGAGGCTTCCGAAATGGTGGGCCCGACAGGGATCGAACCTGTGACCCCTACGATGTCAACGTAGTGCTCTCCCGCTGAGCTACGAGCCCGAATGACAGCCGGGGTTTGTCCGGTGGCCAAGCGATGGGCGGGGTATAGAGCGTCGATGCGCCGTGCGCAAGCGCCTTTGTCGGGCTTTCTTCACGCCGCCAGAAGGCGCTGCACTTCGTTCACGAGATCCTTGAGATGGAACGGCTTGGACAGGATCTTGGCTTCGCGCGGCGCATTATTGTCGGGGTTCAGCGCAACGGCGGCAAAGCCGGTGATGAACATCACCTTGATGTCGGGATCGAGTTCCGTCGCGCGGCGCGCGAGTTCGATGCCGTCCATTTCCGGCATGACAATATCGGTGAGCAGGAGTTCGAACGGCTCCTCGCGCAGGCGATTATAGGCGGACAGACCGTTGTCGAAGGAGGCAACATCGTAACCAGCATTTTGCAGCGCCTTGACGAGAAAGCGGCGCATGTCGTTGTCGTCCTCCGCAAGAAGGATCTTGGTTGTCAGGGCGGGTAGGTTCATGGATGGCCTCTACGCAAAACGCTTGTCCCCCATAAGCGCAGGCGACGGTAAAGAAGGCGTGAAAAACTCACCCGGCAAAATGGTGATTGTCCCGCAACACCCGGAAAGGGCTCACATGTGCCTGTGGTCACCGGGAGTGTGTCACTGGCGCGTGTCATGCATGGACAGAACGCTCGGGCCTTGGCACATTCGATGCTTGAGCCTGCCCGGGTGCAGACCCGAGCCACGGAGACCAGGATGAAACGCTTCAGATTGGGTGACCCGGCCACGGCAGGCGAACCGGTCGAGCCTGAACTGGTGTCTCCGTTCGAGGTCCTGGAGCCCGAGAGGCTCGAGACATCGCTCATCCTCTGCTCTCCCCATTCGGGTCGGATCTATCCAGCCCGCTTCCTCAAGCTCGCGCGCCTCGACGCCCAGGCCCTGCGCCAGTCGGAGGACGCCTTTGTCGACGATCTCCTTGCCCAGGCGGTCGCCGCCGGCGCGCCGCTGTTGCGCGCGCATTTTCCGCGCGCCTATCTCGACGCCAATCGCGAGCCTTACGAACTCGACCCGCGCATGTTCGAGGGAAAACTGCCCGCCTTCGCCAACACACGCTCGCTGCGCGTGGCGGGCGGCCTGGGCACGATCGCACGGGTGGTCGGCGAGGCGCAGGACATTTACGCGCGACGCCTGCCCGTCGAAGAGGCGATGCGGCGCATCGAGGGGCTCTACAAGCCGTTTCACCAGACCCTGCGCGGCCTGATGCGGCGCGCATCGGAGCGGTTCGGCATGGCCGTGCTGATCGATTGCCATTCCATGCCGTCCTGGGCCAGCGCCACCGCCAAATCGGAACGCATGGGCGCGGACATGATCCTCGGCGACCGCTATGGCACGAGCTGCCATTCCGCCTTCGTCGATGTTGCGGAGCAGCATTTACGGATGCTGGGCTATCAGGTCCAGCGCAACAAGCCCTATGCGGGCGGCTTCATCACCGAGCATTACGGCAGCCCCGGTGCCGGCTTTCACGCGCTGCAGATCGAGATCAACCGCGCCCTCTACATGGACGAGGAGACACTGGCGAAAAAGCCGACCTTTGCGCAAGTCTCGATGGACCTGCGCGATGTCGTCGAATCCCTGATGCGCACCGCCGCCGACATGGGCGGCGAGACACTGCCCCTCGCCGCCGAATAAGCATCCCTTCACGATCACGCGGATTACCATCAACACAAGCGCGAGACGATCCCCGGCATTTCCCGTGGGCTCACAGGAAGGCTTCCTCCAGACGCGAGGTCTTGCGGGGGGCGGCACGCTCCAGGTCAGGCGAGGTCACACCTGCTGTCAAAGGGTCGCGGGTCAGGTCAATTCTTCGGCCATGCGAAATCGTCGGCGCGGCCCGGACGGGCATCGGATGCGCGCCCCTCGACCAGCGACTTGCGCACGCGTTCCGCCGCGTCCCGGTCGCCAAAGGCGGCGAACGGGCGGGCAGCGGTGGCAAGGTGCCCGCCCGGCGAGACAGGCGGCGCAGTCAGCGGCGTCACAGGCCCGGCCGCGGGCCGGATCAAAGGCACACGGGCCGGAGCCTCGGCCGGCGGCGCAGCAGCCACCTCCCGGCCCTCCGGCCCCACCGGCCCGAGCGCAGGCAAATCGGGCGCAGGTACGTCCAGCGAGGCTGGCACATCGCCCGGTGCGGTCACGGTGATGGTCTCGGGATCCAGCGACGGCTTGGTCTTTTCCAGCGTTCGGCGAATGTCGCCCTCGACGAAATAGGCGAGCTTGCGCGAACCGGCGCGCGTGAAATGCACGCCGTCGCCCGCGCGCAGGCGCACCACCTGTCCATTGATATCTGGACCATAGGACGAAAAACGGCCGCGATCGTCGGCGAAAGCCTCCCAGGTGTCGACATAGGCAGCACCGGTCTCGGCGGCGGCCTGCTTGTAAATTTCATTGAAATCGAGAAGATCAGCGGTCAGCCGCTCATTGTTCATGATCGGCAGGCCAACCCAGATCAGCGGCGTCTTGCGCTCGCGGAAAAGCTCGGCGATGGCCTTGGCGCGCGCGGCATAGAGCTCTTTCCAGCGCGGCGCACGGGTTTCGACACTGGTGCTCCCATCGCGCAAAGACTGGCGGTCATTCGAGCCAATCATGAGAATGACGAGATCGGGCTTGTCCCTGTCGAGAAACTCGCGGGCCGCCTTGCGCCAGTCGTAATAATCGTCGCGCACGAGGCCGGAGTTTTCCTTCGTGCGGCGCAGGATGACGACCCCCGGCTTGTCGCCATAGGCTTCTGACAGGCCAAGGCTCAGCAATTGACCGAGATTATCGCCGAGAACCGCGATCACCGCTTTCGTATTGCGCTTGTCCACCACCGCCGGAGTCGCGGGAGCCTCCGCCGTTTCAGGCGCGGCTGCCGTTTCAGGCGCGGGCTGCGCCGCAATGTCGTCTGGCTTGACAGCCTGCTGCGGATCGCTGCCCTGCGGCGACGCGGGATCGTCCGGACGCGTATAGCCACGCACCGGGGCAGCGCCGCTGCGCAGGCGCGTCGGCTTTTGCTTGATGGGCGGCGCGAGCAGCATGCGCGACCTCTCCTCGCGCTGTTTCTCGAGCGTCCAGTAAGACGCCGCCGTGCCCTCGTCGGAAACTTGTGGCAGGGCGGGCACCGCTCCGACAAGCGCGGCGAAGACGAAAGCCACCGCGCATGTGGCGACGTGAGCAAGACATTTGAGGGGTGGGCGGATCTTTCGCATGGTCCCAATCTAGCGCGTCAGGGCTTGGTGCGCATCCGTTCCAGCAGGGGAACTGACGCAAAACCGTCAGGCTCCAGTCCGGCCTGCCGCTGGTAGTGGCGGATCGCGACCTGCGCCTTCTCGCCAATCTTGCCATCGAAATCGCCGATATGATAGCCGCGCCGTGCGAGTTGGCGTTGCAGTTCGTAGGATTGATCGGCGTCGAGCACGCGTTCATGCACCGGCCATTTCGCGCTGAGACCGGGGCTGCCGGCGAGACGATCAGACAGCAGCGACACGCCCAGCGCATAGGCATTGGAGGCATTATAGGTCTTGATCGCCGCGAAATTGCGGGTGACCAGAAAGGCCGGACCGTTGCGGCCTGCCGGCAGCAGCAGGGCGCCCTCGCCGGCCTCGGGCATATGGACTCCATCGGCCCGCTTCACGCCCGCCTTGGCCCATTGCGCGAATGGGCGATATTCGTTGGGCTCATGCGTGCGCAGCGAAAAATGTTTCGGCAGGGCGATTTCGTAGCCCCACGTCCAGCCCTTGATCCAGCCATGTTCGGCCAGGTAATTCGCCGTGGAGGCCAAAGCATCGGGCACGCTTGACCAGATGTCCTTGTGGCCGTCGCCATCCCAGTCGACGGCATATTTCATGAAGCTCGATGGCATGAACTGCGTCTGGCCCATGGCGCCGGCCCAGGAGCCGAGCATATTGTCGGGCGCGACATGACCCTGTTCGAGGATCTGCAGCGCGACGATCAACTCGCGGCGAAAGAAGGGCCCGCGATGGCCCGCAGCGGCCAGCGTCGCCAGCGAACGGATCGTGCCCAATTTGCCACTGAAGCCGCCATAATTGGTTTCCATGCCCCAGACCGCGAGCACGACATAGCGGTCGACCCCATAATGCTCCTCGACGCGCGCGAGCGTGCGCTCGACTTCCGCGCCCCGCGCCAGTCCGCGCCCGACACGCGACTTCGACACTGCATCGTCGATATAGCTCCAGATCGGCTTCACAAATTCGGCCTGCTTGCCGATCGTGCGCAGGACAGCGGCATCAGGCGTCAGGCCGCCGGTTGCGGCGTCGAATGTCGCGCGCGACACGCCGGCTGCACGCGCGTCGGGCCACAGGCCCGTGATGAAAGACTGAAATTGCGCTTCGTCGGGCACGCGTTCCTGCGACCGGGCACTCGCGCTGGCGACCGCGAGCCAGCCTGCACAGAACAGGGCGAGCAGGACAAAGGTCCGCAGGACCTGTCCCAGCGAAAAGAACACGTCTCGACGGCCCAGGGGACGGGTTGGGACAATACGGATATTCTGTCTGCCAAAATCAAACATCACACAACTCCGGAGGCGCAAGCCCTGAGTGATGACGTTACGCTACGACTGTTTCGAAATTCTTTACCAAGCCGACAAAAAGATCCCGGGCACCTGTACCCTTTACGCGGGCGGCGCGGCAGACCACACTCGCCCCCCGAAGACGGGCCCAAACGCCCGCTGCTCACGCGAGGACACACATGGGCCAGCCCCGCACCTATCGCATCGGCAACCTGTCGATCACACCCCTGCTCGATGGTGATCTCGACGCCTCGCTCGACAAGGTGCCCGATCCGGACGACCGCGCTGCAGCCGCGCAGCTCATCGCCGCCGCCGGGGGTGACAAGGCACTCACCATGGATTGCCACGCCTTCCTCCTGCATCTGCCGGAAGGACCGGCACTGATCGACGCCGGCACAGGCGTGATGATGCACGAGCGACTGGGCCATCTCCATGCGCGGCTGGCGGAAACCGGCGTGCGGCATGAAGATATCCGCAGTATTTTTCTGACCCATGCGCACAAGGACCATTTTGGTGGCCTCGTGGATGCGCATGGCGTCGCCATGTTTCCAAATGCCGAGATTGTCCTGCACGAGGTCGAGGCCGCCTTCTGGCTCGACACGAAGCCAGAGGACATGCCGGCGCGGGCGCGCGACGCGCTGCCAATGGCCCACAAGGCGCTCGACCCCTATCGCGACCGCCTCCGCCGGGTGCCCGAGGGCGGCGGCGCGAAGGGCATTGCCGCGCGCCTGGCACCGGGCCATACGCCCGGCCACACCGCCTGGGTGATCGAAACCGGTGCCGCGCCGATCGTCGCCTGGGGCGACGTGGTCCATGTCGCAGCGCTCCATCTCGTGCGGCCGGAAACGACGATGGTCTATGATCTCGACCCGGCGACGGCGACGGCGACCCGCAAGGCCATGTTGCACTGGATGGCCGAAAGCAGAGCCGTGGTGGCCGGGGCCCATCTCGCCGCGCCCGGCATCGGCCACATCCGACGCGGCACGGACCGATATGTCTTCGAACAATTGCCGTAGCAAGGAGATTCAGCCTATATCCCCCAAGGTCAATGCCCGGCTTGCCTTTCGCAAATCGGGCAGGGAGCCTGTAGCTGAGTTGTTTTCTTCCCGGATGTTTTCATGTCGACACGTGTTCGCAAAGCTGTCTTCCCGGTCGCCGGCCTCGGCACCCGGGTTCTCCCTGCCACCAAGGCGATCCCGAAGGAAATGCTCACTGTCGTCGACAGGCCCGTGCTGCAGCACGCCGTCGACGAGGCCCGCGAGGCGGGCATCGAGCATTTTGTCTTTGTCACGGGCCGCAACAAGCAGGTCATCGAAGACCATTTCGACATGTCCTACGAGCTTGAGGACACGCTGCAGAAGCGCGGCAAGCTCAAGGAATATCAGGCGCTGATGGCCGACCTTCCGGCGGCGGGGGCCACCAGCTTCACCCGCCAGCAGGCCCCGCTGGGGCTGGGCCATGCGGTCTGGTGCGCGCGCGACATCATCGGCGACGAGCCCTTTGCGGTGATCCTGCCCGACATGATCACCTTGCCGGGCCAGCGCAGGAGCCGCTGCATCGCGCAATGTCTCGAGGCTTACGAGAAGCACGGCGGCAATATTATTGCCGTTGAGGAAGTTCCGCCCGAAGAGACCCACATGTACGGGATCGTCTCGGTGACCCGCGATTTCGGGCACACGTTTCAAATCGGCGGCATGGTCGAGAAGCCGCCGCAAGGCACGGCGCCCTCCAATCTCATCATCTCGGGCCGCTATGTGCTGGAACCGCAGATCTTCGACATTCTCGAAAAGGTCGAAAAGGGCGCCGGCGGCGAAATCCAGCTCACTGACGGCATGAAGAAATTGTCAGAGACGCAGCCCTTCTTCGGCGTGCGCTTCGACGGCCGCACCTGCGACACGGGTTCGAAACACGGATTCCTGATGGCCAATGTCCATTTCGCGCTGGCCCGCGACGACATGGCGCCCGCCTTCAAGGCCGAGCTGAAGAAGATCATCGGGGAGCTGTAGCCCCCGTGAGCCCCCTCGGCCTCGTCATTGCGAGGAGCGTGAGCTCCGCGGCAATCCATCTAACGGCAGCCACCCGAAGATGGATAGCCGCGTCGGGCTTCGCCCTCCTCGCAATGACGAAGCTGACGCAATGACGGCTGAACACGGTTAACACCTGCCCCCTGCCCGGCTGACAATCGGGACACCGGCTGGTATGACGGGCCCATGACAAGCTCAAGCGCCCTATCCTCCGTCGCCTCGCAGGCCAAAGCCTCGGCGCTCCGCACCCTTGGCCTCGAACGCGCCGGCATCGCCGCCATTGAGGCGGCCCTGATGCTCAACGGCCTCGGTGACCGGTTCGCTGACGCCGTCGCCCTGATCGGCGCAGCGCCCGGCCGCGTCATTGTCACCGGCATGGGCAAGTCGGGCCATATCGGCCGCAAGATCACCGCGACGCTGGCCTCGACCGGCCAGCCCGCCACCTTCGTCCATCCGGGTGAGGCGAGCCACGGCGATCTCGGCATGATCCAGGCGGGCGACGTCATTCTCGCGCTGTCATGGTCGGGCGAGACGGCGGAACTGGCCGACATCATCACCTATTCGCGCCGCTTCCGGATCGGCCTGGTCGCCATCACGTCGAATGCCGACAGCGCACTGGGCTCGGAGGCCGACATCTGCCTGACCCTGCCCAAGAGCGAGGAAGCCTGTCCAAACGGCCTCGCGCCGACGACCTCGACCACCATGCAACTGGCGCTGGGCGATGCGCTTGCCATCGCGCTGCTTGAGGCGAAGGGGTTCACGGCGCAGGACTTCCGGGTCTTTCATCCGGGCGGCAAGCTCGGCGCCAAACTCACCTTCGTGCGCGACATCATGCACCGCGACGACCGCATCCCGCGTGTCAACCTCGGGGCGTCGATGGGCGAGGCGGTGGTCGAGATTTCGGCCAAGGGCTTCGGCTGTGTCAGCGTGCTCGATGTCGACGGCAAGATCGCCGGCATCGTCACCGACGGCGACCTGCGCCGCCACATGCGTCCCGACCTGATGGGTGCCAGGGTGGAAGATGTGATGACCCGCGCGCCGCGCACCGTGACGCCGGAGACACTTGGCGTCGAGGCACTCGAAATGCTGAACGCCCGCAAGATCTCCGCCATGCTGGTGGTCGATCCGTCAAACCGCCCGTGCGGCATCGTCCACCTGCATGACCTGCTGCGTCTGGGCGTGGCGTAGGATTTGTTCCTCGTCATTGCTGTGCAAGTTCAACAATTCGCGGATCGAATGCCTTCGTCCGACGCCTGCCATGCCCCTCCCCCTTGCGGGGAGGGCGACTCGCTGAGCAGCAGCGAGCGGGGTGGGGGTCGACGTATATGTCCGATGGTCCACGAGTGGTTTGCGGGCGTCTTGCAAGCGCCTCACGACCCCCACCCCGAGCCCCTCCCCGCAAGGGGGAGGGGCGTGCGGCGGCGCGCGTCATCGAAAATCGTTGATCATGGAATGGCGTGACGAAGCCCTCGTGCTCGGCGTTCGCCGGCATGGCGAATCGAG
>CAIWVR010000316.1 GCA_903916165.1 uncultured Hyphomicrobiales bacterium
ACGGCGTCCTGCTTCCCCTTGCGGTGCATGATGTTCTTGAACTGACTATGGCCTGCCATGGACCCCTCGAAAGACGCGTGATGGTGGAGTGTGGGGCCTTATACGCTTGAGCGGCGCTGAATTGAAGGGGTGGGTGCAGGGCATTGAAAGAGGTTGTTCCCGATCGGCTCAAAGCTCGCTGAGCGAGACCCTCTGGACAGGCTGTCCGGCCCGGGCGTCGGCAACCGCTTGGAGCTCGAAGTCGTCGAGCAGCTCCAGCATGGCTTCATAGGACTTTGCCGGCACGCAATAGAAAACGGGCTCGTTGCGGTTGAGGATTGCGACGGGAGACCCTTCCCCGGCCGCGACAGTCCTCATGGGGTTCTTCCGCAATTCGGAAATGCTTGCGGCCAAGACCGCTTGAATTTGATGTGCCATTGCGAGTTCCTTTTCGAGTCGCTCCCTCACCTCTCCCAAAATTCCGGCACAGCTGGCGCGAGCCGCCCGCCGATCCGCAGCGGCGCGACCGCGCTGGCCAGCCCCGTAGAATCGTCGATCTCCACCGCCAGTCCGCACAAAGTGGCTGCCCCGTCGGCCGGCTCGAAACGTCCGCCCGGGATCTTGCGCGTGAAGCGGCGCAGCGGCTCTTCCTTGTCCATGCCGATGACGCTGTCGTAATCGCCCGTCATGCCGGCGTCACTCTGATAGGCCGTGCCGTGGGCAAGGATCTGGTGATCGGCGGTCGGGATGTGGGTGTGCGTGCCCACTACGAGGCTCGCGCGGCCGTCGCAGAAATGGCCCATGGCCATTTTTTCGGAGGTCGTCTCGGCGTGCATGTCGAGAACGAAGGCGTCGCAACCCATGCCGAGAGGACAGGCTCCGATCTCGCGCTCGACGGCGGCGAAGGGATCGTCGAGCGGGTCCATGAAGACGCGGCCCATGACGTTCATCACGAGCACGCGCTGTCCCTTGTCGGTCTCGAACAGGTTGGCGCCACGGCCCGGCGTGCCTGCCGGATAATTGGCGGGGCGTAGCAGGCGCGGCTGGCGCTCGATGAAGACCAGCGCCTCGCGCTGGTCGAAGGAATGATTGCCGAGCGTGACGCAATCCGCGCCAGCGCCCAAAAACTCGTCGCAGATCGCTTCCGTGATGCCAAAGCCGCCGGCGGCGTTCTCGCCGTTGACGATGACGAAATCGAGCGCATAGCGGGCGCGCAGATCCGGCAGGCGGTCGAGCAGGATGGCGCGACCGGCGCGGCCGACGATGTCGCCAATGAAAAGCAGACGCATGGTTCAGGAGCCTCGCAGCGCGCGCGTATCGATGATGTCCTGCTCCGTTACCACGAAATCGAGCGGGTGGTCGTGCGGCTCGTCGGGAATCAGCGCGATTTCCTGCGTTGCGAAGGCGATGCCAATGGTCGTCACCCGCCCGAGTTGCGCGAGCGCGCGATCGTAAAAGCCACGGCCGTAGCCGATGCGGTGGCCGCGCCGGTCGAAGGCCGCCAGGGGCACGAGCAGGGTCGCGGGCACGAGTTCAGGGGCGGCGGCGGTCGGCTCCATCAGGCCGAGGCTTGCCTTGACCATAGTGTCGCCCTCGGCCCAGAGACGGAACAGGAGGCCGTCTCCGATGATGCAGGGCAGCAGAATGGCGTGGCCGCGCGTGCGCAGCAGGGCACAGGCCGGGCGGGGATCGGCCTCGCTGCGGATGGGCCAGTAAGCAGCGACCGGCCCCGGCGGCAGCGCGAGAGACGCCACCTGCGCCGCAATGCGTGACGCCGCGTCGATGCGCATTTCCGGCGCCAGCGCGTCGCGCCGCGCGAGCACGCGCGCCCGCAGCTCAGACTTGGCGGCATCGGGGAGGGGGGCGCGATCCGGAAACGTCATGCACGGCGCGCCCGGCGCAGCTGGAAGGACAGGGTGCGGGCCACAAAAGCCGTGGGACATCGATCCCGGGAACCTACAACGTAGGTGGGCGCCATATGACCAAGTCCACGGACGAGGCCAGGGACAGCTCCCTGAGAGATCGATAAGCCCCGGGAATACTGGTCCAACACGCACCCCGCAGCGCCGCCCCTGATACTTAGGGTGTCGGGGCCTTCAGGGGAAGGGGGCATCTTCCGTCTTTGCGAGGAGCGCAGCAAAGAAGCAGTGACGATTCGGCGAGAGGTCAGCCTTTCAACCCACCCACACCCTGTGCAATGCCCTCAATGCGGCGCGCCGCCAGATCCAGCGTCTGCGCCATGCTTTCGACCCAGGCGGCTGCAGATTCTGCTTTCTCGGCGACGGTCCGTTGCAGCTCTGCCACCTCGGCCTCGAGATCGGCTGTGCGCCTACGGCTTTCGACGAGTTCGTCGGCAAGGGTGATGGCGGCCATCACAGTCAACCGCTGGTTGCCGATCTCGCCGAATGACCCGCGCATGTTCTCGATCCGCGCGTCAATCTGCGCGGCGAGCGTGCCCAGATGCTCTTCCTCGCCAGGCGCGCAGGCGATGCGGAACGAGCGCCCGGCGATTGTGACCTGAACGGAGGAGGCTTCGCCTTGCGACATGGTTCAGGTGACCTCGTCTTCGGGACGTTCGGGCGCGGCTTCGTGGCTGTTGTCTCCCAGCACGGCGCGGATCGAGGCACCGGCCATGGCAAGGCGACGGGCGACCTCTGCATTGGCATCCTCGAGCTTGTGAATGCGCAGGGAAGCCGCTTCGACCTCGACACCGAGCCGCACGCGGTCGTCCTGCATGACGGCAAATTCCTCTTCGACGTCGGCCCGGTGCGCATCATGATCCGCACGGCGTTCGGCTGCAGCCTCGAGGTGATCGAGAGCGGCGGCCAGTCGCTTCAGCGGCATGTCGAGGCGTTCAGGCAGTCTCATGACGTACAAAACCCAGAATTGACACTCATTAAGGGCAGAAAGGTCATGCGCGTCAACGCGCTCGCGGCCCCGTCCCACAGCTCATTCTGAAGCCACCGCACCGGAATGCCTGTGCAACATGGCAGAAACTTGGCCCTCCTCTCAGGGCGGGCACCCCGGTCCGCGTTGACAGGCAAGAGTGACCTGTTATCAAACCCCCGCCTCTCGATCTTCGCGGGACCATGTCTTTGCGCTCGCGGCTGCGCCAGCGCCTCCCTTCTCCGGGCCCATCCGCCGCGACCGGGCCTGCGCCACTGGAAAAGAGCACCATGAGCGTCACCCACCAGTCGATGGCCAATGCGATCCGAGCCCTTGCGATGGATGCGGTCGAAAAGGCCAAATCCGGCCATCCGGGCCTGCCCATGGGCGCTGCCGATATCGCCACCGTGCTCTTCCGCGACGTGCTGAAATATGACGCCGCCGACCCGGCCTGGCCCGACCGCGACCGCTTCGTGCTGTCGGCGGGCCATGGCTCCATGCTGCTCTATGCGCTGCTCTATCTCACCGGCACGCCCGGCATGACGATCGACGAGATCAAGAACTTCCGCCAGCTTGGCTCGAAGACCCCGGGCCACCCGGAAAACTTCGTCACGCGCGGCGTCGAGACCACCACGGGTCCGCTCGGGCAGGGCATTGCGACAGCGGTTGGCATGGCGCTCGCCGAGCGCATGATGAACGCGGAATTCGGCGATGCGGTTGATCATTTCACCTATGTGCTCGCCTCTGACGGCGACCTGATGGAAGGCGTCTCGCAGGAAGCGATTGCCATCGCGGGCCATCTCAAGCTCAACCGCATGATCGTCATGTGGGACGACAATGACATTTCCATCGATGGCCCGCTCTCGGTGTCGGATTCGGTCGATCAGACCATGCGCTTCAAGGCCTGCGGCTGGAATGCCGTACGCATCGACGGTCACGACGAGAAGGCGATCCTGCGCGCCATCCGCCGCGCGCAAAAAGCCGACAAGCCG
>CAIWVR010000317.1 GCA_903916165.1 uncultured Hyphomicrobiales bacterium
AATTGGCGAAAGCGCAGGGGCTTGGATATGAAATTCCGACCTCGCTTTTTCTTCAAACCATTCGTAATTAATCAGGCTAAGATTATCTCACACGGCATCGGGGAGATCATAAGTGAGCCAAAAAACAGAAATTACGATTGCGATGGACCGCTATGATCGGCATTTGCCATTTTTTGATGGTACAGTGAAGGCACCGGATGGCTTCAGCTATCGCGCCTTGCAGGTTGGTCAGTCTGATCTTTTGCGCGATGGAACAGATCGACATGGTCAGATGATCCATAATCACGCCTTTGATGTGTCTGAATTTTCCATGTCGACATTTTTGATGGCGATTGACCGCGGTCTGCCTTTGATCGGCATTCCGGTCTTTCCGCGTCGGCTTTTCTCGCAGAGTTGCATGTTCGTTCGAGCCGACAGCGATATTGAACATCCGCGCGATCTTATTGGTCGACGCGTTGGCCTGTCCTCATTTCAGACCACGCTGTCGCTGCTGGCCAAGGGCGATCTCAAATTCGAATATGGCGTTGAGTGGGAGAAGATCAAATGGCTGCTGACCACCGATGAAAAGGTCAAATTTGATCCAAAGCCCGGCGTGGTGATTGATCGCGCACCCAAGGGCACTGACCTCGGCCTGTTGCTGGGGCGAGGCGACATTGATGCCGTTTTCATGCCTCATCCGCCGCCGTCCATTATGAAAGGTGATGTGCCCACACGCCGTCTGTTCAAGGATTCGCGCGCTGAGGAGCAACGCTATTTCAAAAAATATGGTTGGTGGCCAATCATGCATATTGTGGCAATGCATCCGGATTTAGCAACGCGCCATCCAAGTCTGCCGCAAGCTCTGATGGATATGTTTCATCAAGCGCATGAGATCAATCTGGATTATTACACAGATCCAAATTGGTCGCGCCTCCCCTGGATCCGCTATCTCTATGAGGATTCTGCTGCGGCTTTTGGTGATCCCTGGAACAATGGATTTCAGCGCAATCGCGCCAATCTGGAGAAATTCGTTCTTTATTCTCATGATCAGGGATTGATCAAGGAAAAGTATAATCCTGAAAGATTCTTCGTGCCTTCAACGCTGAATACCTGATCCCATAAAACAAGAAGCAAAAGCCCCGGAAGAAAAATACTCCTCATGGACCATGTCATGGGGATCAAATTTTTCACCCGAGGATTATATTCTGGTGCACGTGTCCGGGCTCATGGGGTGATCCGGTGAGAAGGCGAGTTCATGACAGGCCGGGCCGGCCAAGGTCGCTGGCCCGGGGTTGCGCCGTGCTCATAGCCAGCTCATTCGAAGGGCAACTGGCACATAGCGATGGCCGAGGACGTTTTTGCAGCCGGGATAAGCCGAGATTCTTTTGGAACACACTATAAGCCTCAAGCGCCAGACGATCCGAAGACGGTGCTTGCGGCACCGCAGGGGGGCAGCTTAGGATTGACATCTCGACAGGGTCGATATTCTGCTCACGAAAGCCATCATACAAGAAATTTGATACCAAGCGAGAGAGGGTGAAAATATGAAGCGGATTTTATGCTCATTAATTCCTCTGCTGACGGTCATTTCAATTTTTCTGCACGGGTCCGGTGCCCTGGCTGATTCAGTTGCAGATTTTTACCATGGCAAACGGATTACAATGGGCGTTGGCTCGGAATCAGGCGGGGGATATGATGCCTATGCGCGTCTGCTGACGCGCCATATCGGGCAATATATTCCCGGCCATCCCAATTTTATTGTCCAGAACATGCCCGGCGGGGGCGGTCTTCGTGTGACCAACCATCTCTATAATATTGCCCCGAAAGACGGCACGGCAATGGCAACTGTGCAACGCGGAATACTCACGTCACCGCTTCTGGAAGAGCGTCAAAACCAGCTGCAATATGATCCGATGAAATTTAAGTGGATCGGCAGTCTGAATTCGGAAACAGGCCTCATTGTCGTTTGGCATACGGCACCTCACCAAACCATGGAGGACCTGCTGAAAATCGATCTTCTGGTTGGTAGTTCTGGTCCATCAACTGATTACCTGCCGCTGTTTCTCAACAACGTCGTTCGGACAAAGTTCAAGATTATTCCGGGCTATAAAAGTTCGACAGAGGCTTATCTCGCCATGGAGAGAGGTGAGCTCGAGGGGCGCGTGAGCACGGGATGGGCGGGTGACAAGGATATTCTCGATCCTTGGATGAAAGACAATAAAGTCAGATTTCTTGCGCAACTTGCCATGACAAAAAACCCAGATTTTCCGCATGTTCCCCTCATTCTCGACTATGTGCGGACGGCACAGGAACGTCAGGTTGCCGAATTGATCCTCTCGGCTCAGTCGTGGGGGAGGCCCTTTGTCATGCCGCCGGATGTGCCGAAGGACCGGGTGGATGCTGTACGCAAAGCTTTTGACGCCATGATCCATGACGCACAATTCCTGGCTGAAGCCAAAAAGTTGCGGATGGATCTTGATGTCCTGTCAGGGGCGGATATGGATGCGCTGTTGAAACGTGTTTACGCGAGCCCGGCCCATATTGTGGACGCTGCGCGGAGGTCCATATCAGAAAATCCGCGCTGAAAGTCCTAAAAGCGCTTGCCGAAATAGCCGCTCTTCAGGGCCCAGAGCCATAGATAGACGAGCTTTTCATTGTGCAACTCCATGAATCCGAAATGGCCATATCTGGGAATAAGAACAACGTGGTTTTGGCGGACGCCGGCTTTTCGATATCGCTGCGCCATATAGATTTCGCGCTTTTGTGAAACCTCTTGCCCCGCAACCCAATGTCCTTTGTCATTTTCGCCCACCAGGGCCAAGACTGAGATGCTGCGCAGCCAGGCGGGATCGGGATCAGCGAGATGACTGATAAATTCTTCCTTCGGTAGACCGGTGAGGGCTGGATATTGTTCCAGCATGGTCATAATTCCGCGATGCTGGTTATCACAGAGGGCTGTTTTGATTTGAGAGCGATGTGCTTCGGCAGCCCAGGCAAATAATTCCTCCGGACCGCCCCAAGGTGTCAGATCCGGCGGATCTTCATAACCGGCTTCGCGATAGGTGTGCGGTGACCGGCGCGACATATGGTCAAGTGGTAATTCGGTATATTTCTCAGCGCCAGTTTCCTCGCGCCACGCCTTTCTCCAGCCGTCTGGCCCGCCGGTCCCGAAATTGGTCAGGCCAATGACCCTCACATCTCTTGCAAATTGCGAAAGGCTCGCCGCCATTGGGCCGCCTGTCGAATGTCCCCATGCAAGAATGTCGCGTCCTGCCAGTTCTTGAGACACCAATTGGCCGGCACCCTGCAGGATTGTATTGAACGTGCATTTCAAATTCCGGTCCAGAACCTCTTCTGGTGGCAAGTCCTGATCGAGAAGGTAGAGAGGCTGGCGCAGTATTATGGGCTTTTGCCAATGCCCGTTTGGTGGATAGTGACCGGGATAACTGATGGCAAGGACTTTGAAACCTTGTGCGGCAAGAATACGTGCCTGCCCCGGACGACCATCGGGTGTCAAATCAAAGACACTCTCGGAATCCGCACCGCCGTGGAAAAAAACGAAGGCGAGTTTGTCGTCAACTTCTTTCGCCGGCGTGTAAAGTGAGCCGTGAATGTCCCAGTCATAGCCGTTTCGTGAGAAGCGGGTGATGACTTCTTTCTGAGTGAAGCCAGTTTCTCCGAAAGCCGGATTGACCGAGAGCAGTTGATCCCAGTTCAGGCGCTGGAGGATTTCGGAACTCGCCAATCCGTCGAGCATTTTCTGGACACCGATGGAGGGATCACCCATAGCCGCACTTTCCTGTTTAACTTGTGTTTTTGGAATATATAATTTCATAAATCATCGTCGATGAGCGCTGATATGTCTAGTTCTTTTGTTGTATTCGAGTGAAATGGCGTTCTTCAAGATTGTTGCAGATGCTTGCGGAGCTGAGATAGCTCATGTGGAGTTGCGCCTTTCGGACACCTCATCATTGATCCGAACACTTGTGGCATTCGCCCTCCGCGTTCGCCCTCACCTCATGTGGATCGCCCGACCTAAACGGCTCAGCCCCCCGCGCACCATCACGAATCGGCTTTCCCTCTCGCACGGGGGCGATGCGCCTGCCGCTTGTATCAAGCCTGAACTGTTCTCGACAGGCCATCACCGTTCAAAGCGCATTATATACGGTCAGTCTTGGGAGACGTTATTTGCTGGTCCGGTCAGTCCGCGCTCACGGCAAGCTGGTCTTGGTGAGGAGTTTTGCAAGCGCGGCGTCCTGCTCCGCCAGAACCGCATCAATCTGTAATTTGCATCCATTGAGATCTGCTAGCTTCTCGCCGTTGCGCAGTCTCTGTGCGCGATCACGCGTCGGCTTTGCGGCCGCTGCCAGCAGAACGGCAGGAATTTCGTCCGGCCGTAAAACGCAGATGCCAGTTTCGTCAGCGATAATGGCATCGCCGGGGTTGACGGCGACGCCCCCGCAGGCAACTGGAATATTGATGGCGCCACCGATTCCGAGCAGTTTCGTCGTCAATGCTGCCGGTCCCCGACACCACACCGGTACCCCGTTTTCAATAATCTCGTCAAAATCGGTCGCGTAGCCATCGACAATAATGCCTGCGATTCCAGCGATACGTGCAGCAAGCGTGACCGTGCCCCCAAGACATGAATGGCGGTCATCGCCAAGTCTATCGATAACGAGAAAGTCACCTGGACGCACCATGCTCAAAACATACGGTAGGATTGCGGAATCGAAGGCTGGTATCGCCACCGTCACGGCCGTTCCAGCCGGAGCCCATGGGGCCGCGATCGAGGAAGAGGGAGCCAAAGCCGGCGTAAGACAGATGCTGGCCCCGACTGAGCGTGTCACGCATTCCAGGAGCGGGCTGCAAATTTTCTTGTTGGCTGGTAATCCCGTGACCTGTACCTCGAAAAAAGGGCCATTCAGAAAATGGATTTTTTCATGATCTGCAGGGCTTGGAGAGGAGACAGGATCCATCAAAGCTTTGCAAGAACCCGGGCAGAAGTCGCGCTTTTTCCCATGGAAGTTGACGATGGCTCAGGCATGGACGCGTCTGCCGGGACGTCAGCATGTCTTGCCAGAGCGTCGTTTTTCGTGATGAGGAAGATTTGGAAATCCGAAACATATGATCGAGGCGCGGAGTTTTTGCGAAGTTGCGGGAGGATCGTCGTCCTCTAAAGCGCGCAAGTGACCTCTGGGGGAAGGATGTTGTGTCTGACTGAGCCTTGCGTGGACGTGCGATTTTCCTTCTGACACGTTCTGACGCCTATTCACGTCCGTCCTCTCCATCGCGGGGTGAATGTCAAACGATCCAGTCAACTCGGCCAAGCTATTCTGATCCTTGATGGCAGCGAAGACCA
>CAIWVR010000318.1 GCA_903916165.1 uncultured Hyphomicrobiales bacterium
GCCACGAAGCGCGGCGTCGAGACGATGGCGCGGTCGCGCGGTCGCGGCAGGTCGACAGGCATTTTCTCGATGACGCGCCCGGGCCGGCTCGCCATGACGTAGATGTCATCGGAGAGGAACACCGCCTCCTCGACGTCATGGGTGACGAACACGACCGTGCGGCCGAAATCATTGAACAGCTGCAGCAGCCATTCCTGCATGCGCGACTTGGTTTGCGCATCGAGGGCGCCGAAGGGTTCGTCCAGCAGGACGACATCCTGATCGACCAGCAGCGTGCGCAGGAGCGCAGCGCGCTGGCGCATGCCACCCGACAGCGATCCGGGATAGCGGTCCTCGAAGCCACCAAGGCCGTATTTGTGCAGGAGCGGAAGAGCGCGTTCGCGTGCTTGTTTCATCGGCGTGCCGCGGATCTCCATGCCCAGCGCAACATTGTCGAGCACATTGCGCCAGGGCAGCAGCAGGTCTTTCTGCAACATGTAGCCGACGCGACCGATGAGACCCGTCGCATCCTCGCCGTCGATCAGGACCCGACCGCTGGAGGGCGGCTGCAGCCCGGCGACAATGTTGAAAATGGTGCTCTTGCCGCAGCCAGAGGGACCGATCAGCGAGATGAACTTCCCTGCCGGGATCTCGAGATCCACCGGGCTCAAGGCTGTGAAAGGCTTTCCGTCACTTTGAAAAACCATCGAGACGTTGTCGAGCACGAGCTTGGGGCGACCCGGCATGTTTGCGTCCTCCATACGCCGCCCGCACTGCGCGGGAGCCTTCAGGACGAAGCACGGTCCATGCCAAAACCGGCAGCACTGCGCTGGTGAAGCCGGTACAAACGCCTTGCGGAGACGGGACGCCCGCTTCTTGAGCACAGCGGAAGTGTAATATCCCTTTGTACTGCAGGGCTTTTATGAAAAGTGCGAAGCTCATGTGCCAATATTCAAGCGCAAACGCACAAACTTGCGCCGCTCAGGCCAGCGTGTCGCGCCGGTAGAGTGCCGGGAAGGCCCGTGCACACATCAGCGCCACCAGAATGGTGCCCACACCGCCCAGCACCACCGCTGGCACGGGGCCAGTCAGCGCGGCCAGCATGCCAGATTCGAAGGCACCCAATTCGTTGGACGCCCCGACGAACACACCATTGACCGCCGCCACACGCCCGCGCATCTCGTCGGGCGTATCGATCTGGATCAGGGACGAGCGGATAAAGACGCTGATCATGTCGGAGGCACCCAGCACAAAGAGAAAGCCCAGTGCGAGGTAGAAATTCGTGGACAGGCCAAACCCCACCGTCGCCATGCCGAACAGGGCGACCACCTGCACGAGGCGCAGACCGACACGCCGCTGCAGGGGCATGTGAGCGAGCAGGAGCGAGGTGACAAACGCGCCCACCGCCGGGGCGCTGCGCAGGAGACCAAGGCCGAAAGGATCGACCAGGAAAATATCGGCTGCAAAAATGGGCAGCAGCGCTGTGGCGCCGCCGAGCAGCACGGCAAACAGGTCGAGCGTGATGGCACCCAGGATGATCGGCTTGGAGAAGATGAAATGAATGCCCGCCGTCATATAGGCGAAACTCAGCTTTTCCGGGCGATTGGCGAGCTGGCGGCGCGTCAGCAGCGTATAGGCGCAAAGGGCGAGCGCATAGCAGCCCGCTGTTGCGCCGAAGACGACCTCCGGCCCGAAGGCATAGAGCAGGCCGCCGATGGCGGGGCCGGCGATGGTCGCCGTCTGGTAGGCCGACGAGGCCAGCGCGATGGCATTGGCGATATGCTCCTTGGGGACGAGGCTGGGAATGAGCGCCTGGCTCGCGGCACCGGAAAATGCCCGCGCGATCCCGAACACGACGATCAGCGCATAAAGCAGCGGAACGGCGATCGTGCCGGTCAGGGCGGCGAGAAACAGCCCGGCTGCCGCCGTCGTCGACAGCGTGGTGCAGGCAATCATCGTATATTTGCGTGGAAACATGTCCGCCACCTGCCCGGCCGGCAAGGCGAACAGGATGTTGGGCAGGAAGACGCACAGGCCGACCAGACCGAGCGCGAAAGCGCTGCCGGTGAGTTTGTAGACCGTCCAGCCGATTGCGACGTCGATCATCTGGCCCGCGAGGGCGTTAAAGGTCCTTCCGAAATAAAACGCGGTGAAGTCGCGATGCCGGAAGGCGGCGAAGCCGCCATGCTGAGCCAAGGGAACACCGTGAAGGGGGCGCGAGGATGCCGCGCCGGGTGTGCAAAGTCGCCGGACGGCGCGTGCCTGTCAATCGCTGTTGGGCGCAGCGCCTATTTCAGCGTGCGGCCAAACGGCCCCAAGGCCTGCAGCACGCGCTCTTCCAGCGTCGCCACGAATCGCATCATCTCGGCTTCGGGCGCATGGGGATGGCGACCCGCGGGCAGCACCGCGTAGAGCGTGCGGGTCAGCGCCGGCCGGTCGATGCGCTTGGCCGTAAGGGTGCCGCGCCGGATCTCGTCGGCCGCAAGCGAATAGGGCATCAGGCTCGCACCGACGCCACGCGCGATCAGCGATTTCATCGAATTGATGGAA
>CAIWVR010000319.1 GCA_903916165.1 uncultured Hyphomicrobiales bacterium
GGAGAAGGTGGCCCGCGAAGCGGGTCGGATGAGGGCGGTCTGTGTTGCGCTCATCTTGCAGTATGTCAGCAGAAGGTGCCGCCCTCACCCGTCATGCTTCGCATGCCACCCTCTCCCGCGCAGCGCGGGAAAGGGAGTGCATCCATTCACCCGCTCACGCGTCCCAGAAACGCCAGCACGCGCGTGTTGAACTCGTCCGCACATTCAATATTGCCCATATGTCCGGCATTTTCGAACACATGCACGTCGCAATCGGGAATTTGCGGCACGAAGCCGTCGATATAGCCCGGCGCGCGCAAGGTGTCGTGCGCACCAGCCATCACCAGCACGGGCACCTTGATGCCCGCATAGTCGAGAGAATCGCGCTCGCGCCTGTCGCCGGAGCCGTCGCGGAAGGGTGCCTTGAACCGCGCGGCGGCGGTGGCTTCCCAAGCGCCGGGCAGGGTGGCTATCTCCTGGCGTCGGTCGAGATAGGCCTCGTCGGCAGCCCATTTGCGATCGACGAACATCACCTTGACGATGGCGCGCATGTGCTCGCGCGTGCCGTCATAGGTGTTGAGCGTCTTGCGGGCCTCATTGTTGGGGGCGTCGCCGCCGCCCGAACAGCAGACCACGGACCGCAGCGGCCAGTCCGGCTGCGCGCGCGCGGCCACCGTCAGGCACAGCCCGCCCGACATGGACGAGCCCATGACGTGCACGGGGCCGAGGCAGAGCGTCTCGATGAAACTGCGGATGTGCGCAATGCGCCGGTCGAACTGGCCGGTGAAATCGAACAGCTTGTCGGTGCGGCCAAAGCCCAGATGGTCCGGGGCGACGACATGGTAATGCTCGCCCAGAGCGTCAATGTTGAATTCCCAGGAGAGCTCGGCGGCGCCGCCGAATTCTGCGGAATGAAGGAGCAAAAGAGAAGGGCGCCGTCCACGATGAACGGCGCCCGACTCAAGATAATGCGTCCTCACCCCGTCGATCATGACGAAGTGGGATGTGCTCATTCCGCGGCTGCCGTCATGGACAGCGGCTGCGTGCGCGGCAGATCCATGATCTGCGGATACACTTCCTTGGCGAAGAGCGACATGCTCGACACCGTGCGCTTGTGATCGAGCCAGCCGGCCTGCTGCATCATCAACAGATGATCGAAGCCGCCGACGAGGTTGTAGAGGCGCTTGATCTGCTTGGCGACGCTGTCTGGCGTGCCATAGACCATGACGCCCTCTTCCTTGAGGAACTCCATCGTCTTTGCGCGCATCGCATCGGTGCGGCCGGTGAACGTGCCCTTGAGCGCATTCACGTTGAAATCGACCGGCACGTAGCCCGGAGGATTGCGATATTGCGGCTCCGACTTGGCGGCGAGATACCAGGTCAGCTCGCGCGCGCCCTTCTCGGCCTCTTCCTCGGTATCTGCCGTGAAGACGAGCGGCATGTAGGCCGTGCCGCCACCGCCCGGAAGGCCGGTGTCGCGATAGGCCGAGCGATAGCCCTCAAACATCCACTTCACCTTTTCATGCGGCTGCAGGAAGGTGGCGAAGACATAGCCGCGGGCAGCGGCCTTCTTGATGTTTTCGAGATCGGACGAACCCGTCATCCAGATGCCGGGATGCGGCGTCTGGTAGGGACGCGGCCACAGGTTGACCGCGCGGCGATGCGTGAACTGGCCCTCGAAGTTGAAGGGTTCGTCGACAGCGCCCCACGCCTTGGTGACGAGATCGATGCCTTCCCAGAGACGCTCGACGGTCTGCGTCGGATTGGAATTGGCGGCGAAGACTTCATAAGGGACGCCGCGCACGAAACCGACGTCGAGACGGCCGCGCGAGATGCAATCGATCATCGCCATTTCTTCGGCGATGCGCAGCGGGTCGCCGCGGTTGGCGATCGGATTGCCGAGAATGCAGATCCGGCCCTTGCTCGTCTGGCGCGCGAGGATCGCGGCAGTGAGCGGGGCGGCGACGTCAATGCAGGTCGCGGTCTGGTGATGCTCGTTGCAGAGCATGTTCAGGCCGAGATCATCGGCGATCATATATTCGTCGAGATAGCGGTTATAGAGGTCCGCGCCGATCTTCGGATCGAAGTGCTTGTTGGCCAGCGACACGCGCATGGTCGACAGGCTCTCGATCGGAGGCAGGTTCGGATAGGGCATTTCGGTGAAGTGCCAAGCGTACATGTCAAAACCCTCCCAAATTTACTGAATGAAGTTGTTGAGCACGGACAGGAACGCGTCCGGCGCCTCGAGGTGGGGATAATGCCCCGCGCCCGGAACGGTCGCAAACTTTGCTCCGGGAATGAATTTGGCATAGGCCTCGCCATAGGCAGTGGTCACGATGCCGTCTTTCTCGCCCCAGATCACCAGCGTCGGCGTGTTCACGCGATGCAGGCGGTGGCGCAGTTTGGGATTGTGCATATAGGGATCCCAGCAGAAGCGCGCGAAGGTTTCGTTGGCGCGCGCCACGGCGGTGAGTTCCTCATCGCTCATCTGCGAGTAATCGCGCTTGCCCTTTTCAGTATCCGCCCATTTCGCAGCCATGACTTTCGCGGGATGCGAGGTCCAGATGTCGAAAATGTCGCGATCATAGGGGCCGCCTACCTTCACGCCATAAGCATCGACGAGGACGAGGCGCGCGATGGCGCTGGTGTTCTTCGTCGCCATTTCCGCAGCGATCCAGCCACCGAACGAGAAGCCCAGCACCGTGACGTCCTTGAGGCCGAGCGTGTCGATGAGGTCGAGCATGTAATAGGAGATGTCGTCCGGATTTGTCATCCAGTCCGGGCGATCCGACAGGCCAAAGCCCGGCGCGCGCGGGATGATGACTTCGAAACGCTTCGCGAGATCATCAACGAAGGGCGCGTCGAGTTCGAGTTGCTCTTCGCTGGTCAGCAGCAGAAGCGGACGGCCGGCACCGCGGCGCTCGACCTCAAGTGAAATGCCGCCCGCTTTCACTGTGGTGATGTTGCCTCTCCCGGACATGTGCTTCAGCCTTTCTTTTGTGGCTTTGGGATGGGTGCGTGAACGCCGCCTAGACGGGCGGGATGGACTGCTGCCCGACGAGCGTGATGCCGTAGCCATCGAGGCCGACGACGGTGCGCTTGGTGTTGGACAGAAGGATGATGTTGCGCGCGCCGAGATCGAACAGGATCTGCGCGCCGACGCCATACTGGCGCAGTTCGTGGATCGGGACGCTGGTGGCGTCGCCCTCGCGTTCCCGCACGCCGCGCGACAGCGCGTCCTTCGAGGGTTCACGAATGATGACGATAATGCCGCGGCCCTTGCTCGCGATGAGACGCATCGACGCTTCAAGCTCGCCGCCGCGCGCGCGCGCCTCGCCGCCGAAGAAATGCCCCGGCGTGGTGTCACCCAGGGAATCGGCGAGCAGGTTCGTCTGGTGCATGCGCACCAGCAGCGGTTCGTCGCCTGACACGTCGCCACAGACGAGCGCCATATGTTCCGTATAGTCGACGCGGTTGGCGTAGATCTTCACCTTGAAGTCGCCGCCAAAACGGCTGGTGATGCTGGTCTCGGCGATCGCTTCCACCAGCTTCTCGTTGCGGCGGCGATAGGCGATCAGATCGGCGATGGTCGCGATCTTGAGGCCATGTTCCTGCGCGAATTTCACGAGATCGGGCATGCGCGCCATCGTGCCGTCGTCGTTCATGATCTCGCAGATCACGCCCGAGGGGTTCATGCCGGCAAGGCGCGAAATGTCGACGGCAGCCTCAGTATGGCCGGCGCGGACAAGTACGCCGCCATCCTGCGCGACGAGCGGGAACACATGGCCGGGGGAGACAAGATCCTCGCGGCCACGGTTGCCATTGATCGCCACTGAGATCGTTTGCGCGCGGTCGGCAGCAGAAATGCCCGTTGTGACGCCCTCGCGCGCCTCGATCGAAACGGTGAAGGCCGTCTGGTGCGGCGACTGGTTCTTCGGTGCCATATATTGAAGGCCGAGCTGCTCGACGCGCTGGCGTGTCATCGACAGGCAGATCAGGCCGCGCCCGAAGCGCGCCATGAAATTGACCGCGTCCGCATCCGCCTTTTCGGCCGGAATGACGAGGTCGCCCTCGTTCTCGCGGCCCTCGTCATCGACAAGGATGAACATGCGGCCGTGGCGAGCGTCCTCGATGACGTCTTCGATGGGGGACAGGAATGCTGAATGTGGTGACATGAATCGCCGACTTGGCCTTGATGGCCAGATTGGAGCCGTGGACCGGGCTGTCCGAAGGCTCTGTTGAGACGTAGGGTGCAGAAACGAAGGCCAAGGGTCAACGCCCCGGCTGCAGTCACGAAGGGTTCAGTGTACCCCAGGCGCAAGCGTTTGACTGCCAGCGCAAGAAACCGCATCCTTCACCCATATGCAAGTCAGCGTGGAAGCTTGGCAACAGCAAGGCATAAGGGAAGAGCAGATGGACGATCGCGTGCAGGGGAAGTCGGCCCCGGTTCTCGGCTGGGGGGAGGCCTGTGCCCTGCTGGTGGCGCGGTCCGGCGTCGCGCTGGCACCCGACCAGGGCGGCGCGCGCCGGCGCATTCTCGAAATGTCGCGCGGACGCTGCACCTTTGACATGGCCGACCCCTCCAGATTTCACGGCTTTCGCGGTGCCGAGGCGCGCGTGGGGCGCATGAGCGTGAAGGTGCTGTCGTGGGATTGCGAGGGGTCCTGCGAAACCTCGACCTGGCGCAGCCACGATCATCATATGGCCCTGCACATCCCGCTGCGGGGCACCTTCGAGGCGCGGCAGGCCGGGGAATGGGTCAAGGTCGAGCCGGGTTCGGCGCTGGTCGTCAGCTCAGCCGGTGAGACGCGGCGGCGCTGGGTGGGCCCGAGCGACCTGCTCAACATCATGGTCGACCGCGACGCGCTCGACCAGAGCGTCACACGCGAGGCCTTTTCCGGTCCCGACGGCGTGCTGAAATTTCCCGAACTGACGCTGATCGACCTCGCGGAAGCCTCCACGCTCGCCCGTTTCGTGGAAATGATCATCCGGGATCTGGCGACCGAAAATTCGGCTTTTTCCGACCCGGCGGTCGGTATCGAGGCCGAGCGGGTGCTGCTCCAGCTGCTGCTGCGCTCGATGCGTCACGAGGTCGAGCGGCGACCGATCCACGAGCGCTATCGCATCGTTCCCGCCTATATGCGCCGCGCCGAGCGGTTCATCCGCGAGAGCCACGCCGGCCCGCTGGACCTTGCCATCATCGCGCAGGGCAGCGGGGTCAGCGTGCGCACGCTGCAATATGGGTTCCGCAAATATCGCGACGCGAGCCCGATGGCCTTTCTGCGTGACGTCCGCCTGTCCTCCGCGCGCCGCGCGCTCATCGACGGGCGTGGCGCCTCAATCGGCGTGGTCGCGCAGGGTGTCGGCTATCCCAGCAAAAGCCAGTTCGCACGCGATTACCGCGCCGCCTTCGGCGAATCGCCGACCGAGACGCGGCGCGCCATGCGGGGCTAGTTCGTCATTGCGAGGCGCAAAGCGACGCAGCCCCCCTTCTTGAGGCAGAAATGGATTGCTTCGCTTCGCTCGCAATGACGATCTGGAAGAGTTAAGACTTAGACAAAATGGGAGGACACATGTTCAGAACGATGAGTGCTTTCGGAGTGCTGCTCGCAGCCACACCTGCCCTCGCGCAGAGCCCGGCCGAATTCTACAAGGGCAAGTCGGTCGACATGGTGATCGGCTTCTCGGTCGGTGGCGGCTATGACGTCTATGCGCGCACCGTCGCGCGCTTCATGGGTGAGCAGATCCCCGGCAAGCCGCGCATCGTGCCCAAGAACATGACGGGTGCCGGCAGCCGCGTCGCCGCCAATTACGTCTATAATGTCGCGCCAAAGGACGGCACGATCCTGGCGACGGCCGACCAGTCCATGCCGCTCGAACAGGCGGTGGGCGACGTCGGCATTACCTTCGACACCCGCAAATTCACCTGGATCGGCACGCCGATCTACGAGAACAACACGCTCGTCACCTGGCACACGTCGCCGGTGAAGTCGGTGGCCGATGCCCAGCGCATGGAAGTTGCTGTCGGTGCCACGGGTTTCAACACTTCGGCACAATATCCGCAGGTGATGAATGCGCTGGTCGGCACGAAATTCAAGATTATCATGGGCTATCCGGGCGGCAACGAGATCAATCTCGCGATGGAAAATGGCGAGGTGGCAGGCCGTGGCTCGAACAACTGGACGTCATGGAAGTCGACCAAGCCGGACTGGCTGCGCGACAAGAAGATCAATATTATTGTCCAGATCGGCCTGACCAAGGCCGCCGATCTGCCCGATACGCCGTTGCTGATGGATCTCGCCACAAACGCTGATGATCGCGCCGCCTTGAAGCTCGTCTCGGCACCACCGTCGGTCGGCCGCCCGATCTTCTCGACGCCGGGCGTTCCGGCTGACCGCGTGCAGGCGCTGCGCGCCGCGTTCGATGCGACCATGAAGGATCCGGCTTTCCTCGAAGAGGCGAAGAAAACCGGCCTCGACATCAATCCGATTTCCGGGGCCGAACTGGAAAAGATTGTCAGCGACATCATCGACACGCCAAAGCCGATCCGCGACCGGCTGGCCGCGATCCTGTCGCTGATCGACCGCGACAAGAAGTAATTGCGATGGCCCTTCTCCCGCGGCGCGGGAGAGGGGCGCTCACGAGGACCATGCGAATGAAGGAAAGAACATGAAAACCAAACTCGCGGCCCTGCTCGCCGCCACGCTCCTGTCAGCCCCCGCAGCCGCACAGGACGCCGATTTCTACAAGGGCAAGTCCGTCGATCTGTTCATCGGCTATGCGCCGGGCGGTGGCTATGACACCTATGCGCGGCTTGTTGCGCGCCACATGGGTGAC
>CAIWVR010000320.1 GCA_903916165.1 uncultured Hyphomicrobiales bacterium
ACGCTGGTGGGGCGCCCCGACCTGCGCCCGAGCGCGCGTACCGTGGCCCTGTTTGACCGGTCGCTGCGCCTGTTTGAAAATCTGGGCGTCATCGACCGTCTGCGGCCCGATTTTTCCGCGCTCGAAACCATGCGCATTGTCGATGACACGGGCTCGCTGTTTCGCACACCGCCAGTCGAGTTCCGCGCCAGCGAGATCGGCCTCGATGTCTTTGGCGAGAATATCGAGAACCATCTTCTTTTCGGGCATTTGCTGGCGGCGGCGCGCGCCACGCCCGGCCTGACCCTGGTCGAGGCGCAAGCCACCCACGCCCTCAGCGATGCCGACGGCGCCGACCTGCTGCTCGACGACGGCCAGCGCCTGCGCGCGCGTGTGCTCGTCGCCGCCGACGGGCGCAGGTCGCTGCTGCGCAAGGCCGCAGGCATTGCGACGCGTGAATGGTCCTATCCGCAGATCGCGCTGACGGCGCTGCTCACACATGACCGGCCGCATTGCGAGGTCTCCACCGAATTTCACACGCGACAGGGGCCGTTCACACTGGTGCCGCTGCCGGGAAAACCCGGCGCGCCCAATCGCTCCTCGCTCGTCTGGATGATGGACCCGCGCGAGGCGCGACGCCGTGGTGCCATGGACGACGCGCTGCTGGCGCGCGACATGACCACGCAGAGCCATTTCCTGCTCGGACGTCTGACGCTTGAAGGCCCGCGCGGTGCCTTTCCGATGAGCGGGCTGGTGGCGGAACATTTCGCCGCCCGCCGCACTGTCCTGGTTGGCGATGCCGCGCATGGTTTTCCGCCGATTGGCGCGCAGGGCCTGAATCTGGGCCTGCGCGATGTCGCCCATCTCGTGGATTGTCTGACGCCGGGCGAGGATCCCGGCGGCGCGGAGGCGCTGGCGCGCTACACGGCCTCGCGGATTGCCGACGTGCGCTCGCGCGTGGCGGGCGTCGACATGCTGAACCGCTCGCTGTTGAGCGGCCTGTTGCCGGTGGATGCGCTGCGCGGATTTGGATTGCTGGCGCTCGCCAACATCCGGCCCTTGCGCAAGATGATCATGCGCGAGGGCGTCGCGCCGCGGGGCGTGCCGCCGCGGCTGATGCGGGCTCAGAATATGACGAACAGATTATAGGGCACGGTGCCAAAGGCGATCACGAAGAGCAGACCGGTGACCGTCACCACAGAACAGATGGTCCCGATGAGGATCAGGCCGGACGCCCGCTCGACATAGACTTGATATTGGCTCGCCATGACAAAAACATTCAGCGCCGGCGGCAGCGATGCCATCAGGACGGCGGTGAAGGTCCAGATGCGGCCAAAGTCGCCCGCCGCCGACAGAAGCGCCCAGACCAGCAGAGGATGCGCGACGAGCTTGATGGCGATCAGCGCCGGCATTTCGCCTGACACGCGTTTCAACGGGCGCAGCGCGACGGTCACCCCCATAGCGAAAAGCGCCACGGGCGCAGACGCATTCTGCAACAGAGTGAGAATTTTTCCGATCGCCACGGGCGGCTGCCAATGGGCATAGCCGGCCGCAATGCCAAGTGCAGTGGCGATGTTGAACGGGTGCGTGACGATGCGCTTCACCACCAGAAACGCAGTGTCGCGCAGCCGCGTTTTCTGGGCCCCCGCAACCCCCATCAGCAGCGGCACGATGGTGAAGAAGAAGATGCTGTCGCACACGAAGATGAGCGCGGTCGGTGCCGCCGATTGCGTGCCCAGCGCCGCCAGCGTCAGGCCCGGCCCCATATAACCGACATTGGAATAGGCACCGCCAACGCCCTGGATCGTCGCCTCCCCGACATGGCCCTTCGAGGCGAACAGACCCAGCCCGAAGGACGTGAAATAGGCGATCATCGTCGCCAGCGTCGTGATCGCGACGAATTTGACATTCGCGAGTTCGTCGAGCGGGGTCACGGCGATGAGATTGAAGAACAGCGCGGGCAGCGCGACATAGACGACGAAGAGATGCATCCATTGCAGCCCCTGCTCCGGCGCCTCGAAGATACGACCGCAACAAAAGCCCAGAAGGATCAGCCCGAAGAAGGGCAGCGCGAGATCAAGCACCTGCGCCAGTGCAGGAACGGCGAGACCAAGACCGATCAACCCGGCAAAGGCGAGCACGGGACGTGCCAGAGGTGCAAGGACGCGGCGCGGCATGGGAAAACCCGGTCGGTGTGCGCCCTTCTCCCGCACGGGCGGGAGAAGGTGTCACGCAAAGCGTGACGGATGAGGGCCTTTCAACGATGAAATGCACCGCCCTTGCCGGCGCCCTCACCCGTCGGGCTTCGCCTGCCACCCTCTCCCGCGCCGCGGGAGAGGGCAAACGCGACCCGGACGATTATTCCACCACAATCATCTTGACGATCTTGTCGGGATTCACCGGCGGTTCGCCGCGCTTGATCTTGTCGACGAATTCCATGCCCGAGAGCACTTCGCCAAACACCGTGTACTGGCCATTCAGGAACGACGATTCCTTGAAGCAGATGAAGAACTGCGAATTGGCGCTGTTGGGCAATTGCGAACGCGCCATGCCCAGCGTCCCGCGGCGGAACGGCGTCTGCGAAAACTCAGCCGGAATATTGGGGAGCTTGGACCCACCCGTGCCGGTCCCGGTCGGGTCACCCGTCTGG
>CAIWVR010000321.1 GCA_903916165.1 uncultured Hyphomicrobiales bacterium
GCCCTTGCGGCCACCAAACGTCTCGACCTGGCGCAGCGAGGCTTCGGCATCCGACAGCGGCAGCGCGAGCTGCGTATAGAAGCGGCCGTGATTTTCCGGCAGCACGACTTCGGTGAGCCAGCGATTGTAGGCCCAGCACAGTTCGACTTCCATTTCCTTCTGCGGATGCAGGCCGACATTCAACATGCCGGTCGGGAACAGGCAGGAATAATCGACGCCCATCGCATCCATCCAGCGCTCGCCGAGCTGCACGTCGCGAATTTTTCCCGGGTCGGTTTTCTCGCTGCTGCGCAGGGGATAGCGCGTGACGCGTCCGCCCATGTCCTGATAGCCAATTTGCGTTGGCAGCAGCGCTTGCACGCCGTTCTTCAGCCGTCCGCCCGTGGTGAGCTGCTTGAGGACGTCATTTTCCATGAATTCGAAAATGTCGCTGAAACTTTCATTCTCGTAATGATGTGCATCGCAATCGACGATCATCATCTCGTCATATTTGCGCGCGCGCGCCTGCTCGGCGGCATGCGCGAGAAGCTTGGATGTGTTGAGTTCTCCAACACTGACGCGGCGTCCGCGATCGGCGATCAGATCCATTCCGTTCTCCCCTGACCCTTCGTCTGTCGAGGTCATCACCGGCTTGTTGCGGCGTTCATGATGGAGACTAGGACGCGCATCGGTTCGCGGCAAGTTTTTGCAATCATGCACGGCGCAGCTATCATACGTCCCGTAGGCGCCAGCAGAGCGCCGGATCAGGGAAGGACGGGCGCCATGGCGGCCAATCGCGACGAAACCCGCATCTATAACAAGAACAAGTTCAAGCTCGGGCTGTTTGGCATGAATTGCTCGGGCGGTTTGAGCCTGACGCTGGCGCCCGAGCGCTGGGATGCGTCCTGGGACAATAATGTGCGCGCCGCGCGACTCGCCGACGAGGCGGGCCTTGAGTTCCTGCTGCCGATCGGTCGCTGGCACGGCTACCAGGGCCAGAGCGATACGCAGGGCACGACATTTGAAACACTGACCTGGGCCTGCGGCCTGCTTGCGTCAACGAAGGAGATCACGACCTTCGGCACGCTGCATGTCGCCTTCTGCAATCCCGTTTTCTCCGCCAAGCAGATGGTGACAGCCGACCACATCGGCCATGGCCGATTTGGGTTGAACATCGTGTCTGGCTGGAACCCGGTCGAATTTGGCATGATGGGCGTGGAATTGCGCGAGCATGACGACCGCTATGCCTACAGCCAGGAATGGATCGAGATCGTCAAGCGCGTCTGGGCCGAGGACGAGGCCTTCGACTATGATGGCAAGATTTTCAAGCTGAAGGGCGTGCTGGGCAAGCCGAAGCCTTACTGGGGCTCGCGCCCGATTCTCGTCAGCGCCGGCAATTCACCCACCGGGCGCGAGTTCGCGGCGGGCAATGCCGATTGCCTGTTCACGTCGATTCCCAATCTCGACGAGCTCAAGCCAAAGATTGACGGGTTCCGCGCCGTGGCACCGCCCGGCCAGTTGCGCAACATTTTTGCAAGCTGTCACCTCATGGTGCGCAAGACCCGCAAGGAAGCGCAGGATTATCATCAGTACATCGTCCACGAGAAGGGCGACTGGGAGGCGGCCGCCTATGCGGCGAACTTCCGCGGCACCCGCCTCAACACATGGATGAAGGAGCAGACGGACCTGAAGGCGCGCCTCATCAGCGGTGCCGGCTATCCGATGATCGGCTCCTATGACGATGCGGTCGAGACATTCCTCAAGCTCAACGACATGGGCCTCGACGGGCTTGCCTGCGGAATGATCAATTATATCGATGATTTTCCGCATATCCGCGACGAACTCCTGCCGCGGATGGAACGCGCCGGCTTGCGCGAACCCGTGCAGCGATAGATTCCGCGCGGTGCCTCAGATCGTCATCTGGTGGCGCCGCGTCAGCATGTGGAACATGACGCTGACGCAGGTCATCAGCGCGATCCACAGCACGCCCATGGCGGCGAGCTCCGTCACCTGTCCGTTCTGCCAGAGCTCGAACAGCGTCACCGCCATCACCTCCGAACCCGGACCCACCAGCAGCAGCGGCAGCGACACCGCCTGCACCGAGAGCAGGAAGATCAGCAGCCACGACGAGATCAGCGTCGCCGCCAGAAGCGGCGCGAGGATCTTGAAGAAGACACGCGCCCGACTCGCGCCCGAGATGGTGGCGGCTTCCTCGAGATCAGTGTGGACCTGCATCGCGCCCGCCACAGCATAGCGCATGCCATAGGGCAGGTAGCGCACCGACGAGGCCAGGATCACCGACAGCAGTGTCCCGTAGAGTGGCAGCGACGAATTCACGAACACGTCGAGAAAGGCGACGCTGAGAATGATCGCCGGAAACACCAGCGGCACCGAGGCAATCTGGTCGATGATCCAGGCACCGCGCGCGCGGCGCACCACGAGCCATGCGCACAAGGCGGTGAAGGGCACGACGATCGTCGCCGTGGTCGCGCCCAGCGTCAGCGTGTTGAGAATCGAATCGCGGAACGAGCCGGGACCGAGCAGGGACTGGTAGTTTTCCAGTGACAGGCGCGTGAAGGATTCGACCGAGACGCCGCCGTAAAACGGCTGGAACGAGGTGAAGGCGAGCATGGCGACCGGGATCACGGTCACCATCAGGAACAGCCCGATGAGCAGGGCCGCAGCGGCGAAGCGCCAGCCGCCGAGATCGATGACGCGCGGACGAAACCCCTTGCCGGTGATCGTCTGGTAGCGATTGGCATGACGCGAAAGCTGGTTCTGCCAGATCATCAGGCCAAGCAGGATCACGATGAGGCAGATGGAATAGGCACCCGCCTCGCCATAATTTGGCGACCCCGCATGACGCGAGCTTTGATAGATCATCGTGGTGATGACATTGACGTTGCCCGCCAGTCCCACCAGAGCCGGCACTTCGAAGGATTCGAACGCCTTCACAAAGATCAGCAGCGTCAGCCCGGCGAGCGCTGGCAGAGCCATGCGCAGGGTAACGCTGGCGAAGGCGCGCAGCGGGCTCGCGCCCGACATCATCGCGGCTTCCTCGAAAGAGGCATCGGTCGAGCGCAGCACCGCTGACATCAGAAGGAAGGTCAGCGGCACGAAGCCGACGCCCTCGATCAGCATCATGCCCCAGAGCGAATAGACGTCGAGCGCCTGCGTCGTGTTGAAGAGGCTGGAGATGAGATCGTTCACCGGCCCCGAGCGGCCGAGCAGCAGGAGCCAGGCGACCGTGTAGAGAATATGGGGCACGCCGAGCGAAATGATCGCGGCGAGAAAGGCGAGCTTGCGACCCGGCGTGTTGGTGCGCTCGACGATCAGCGCCTGGACGGTGCCGATGGTGATGGCGATCACCGCCGAACCGCAGGCGTAAATCATCGTGTTGACGAGGCTGGGCAGGAAGAAGCGCCCCGACACCAATTGCTGGTAGAATCGCCAGGTGAAGGCCCCATTGGAGCCGTCCGGCAGTGTTTCATGCACGCTCGCATTGAGAAGAAACAGGCCTGGCGGCACGACTGCGATCAGCAGGATGCCGATCAGGACGAGAACGAGCGGTGAGAGGCGCAGGCCGTCGGGCCAGCGCAGCGCGGGCCATGCAAGAAAGGGACGTCGATGATCTTCGATCTGGGTCGTCACGGGCTATGGTTGTCCTTATTGCCGAAACTTGTCCTCGAAGACCTTTTGCGAGCTTTCATACAAACGGTTGAGCTTTTCCGAACTGACAAAAAGCTCCTCCACACCGGCGACTTTTGGCACGACCGGTGCCAGCGTTTCGAGCGGTGCAACATCCGGCCGAACGGGGAAATATTCCGCCTTGGCAAAAATGCTCTGGCCTTCCTTCGAGATGATGAAATCGGCGAGCAGCATGGCGGCATAGGGGTGGCGCACGCCCCTGGGCACCACCATTGTACCCGCTGTTGAGGGCACCGGGCCCAGCAATTGCGTGTTGACGGGTGCGCCCTTGGCTTTGCTGATGAGGGGATGATGCGCAAAAATATTCAGCGCGATCGGGATCTCGCCGGCGATGACACGATCGACCAGTGTGCGCGCGCTGCCCGAACCGAAGTTGATGATCTTTTGTTGTGCGAGCTTGTCGAAATAATCCTTCGCCTTGTCTTCCCCGAGGGTCAGACGGATCGTCGTGATGAAGAGCGGCGTGCCGCTCGACGTGTTGATGCGCCACGACAGCTTGCCCTTCCATTTGGGATCGAGCAGGTCTTCGTAGGTTTTGGGAACCTGGTCGGCAGGCACCAGTTTCGTGTTGTAGGCCAGGCCGAAATAGCTGATGCGCGTGCTCGCCCAATTGCCGCGCGGGTCGCGGTACATTGCTGGAAGCTCATCCGTTGCCGGGGTTGTGAAAGGCACGGTCAGGCCCGATTCCACCGCCAGTTCGCCCACGCCCGTGCCTTCGACGAGGTCGGCGATGACGTTTTTCGCGCGCACTTCCGCCGAGAGCTTTGCGATGATTTCCTCGGTATCGGCACGCCAGTAGGTGACCTTCACGAAGGGATATTTCTTCATGAAGGCTTCCGCGATCGGGCGCAGCGCCTGGTTGACGATGGCCGCTGAATAGAGAACGACCTGGCCCTCTTTTCTGGCACCGTCGAGAAGTTGTTGCGCGCGGTCGGGTGCCTTGCTCGTCAGGATCTCCTGCGCGCGCGCGCCGGGGATGCCGGTGAGCAGGGCAGCTCCGACGACGAGCGCGGAGGGTGTCAGCCAGCCAGCTCTCATGCCGACCTCCCGTTCCAGCTGACGCCGGAGCCTGGTCCGTCGGTCAGCCGCAATTCGCCATTCGCGATTTCAATGCCGTCGAAGGGATCGTCGAGCAGACGCGCGAATTCGCCCAGTTCGCAGGCGTAATCGACGCCCGGCAGCGCGCAGGCGAGATGCAGCGCATGTGCGGAGAGCAAGCGCGACCCGACAGCCGCGCCCATGCGATAGGCCACGCCCGCCTGTTCGCACATGCGCGCGGCGGCGATGGTGTTGCGCAGGCCGCCAAGTTTCGGGATCTTCAGCGACACGGCGTCGACTGCACGCTTGGTCACGAGCTGATAGATCTCGCTGAGCGAGCCCGCTGCCTCGTCTGCCTCGACCTTCACCGGCACGGTGCGCGTCACGAGCGACAGGCCCTCGAAGTCGTCGGCCGAAACGGGTTGCTCGACGAGGTCGATGTTGTAATCGGCCATGCGGCTGATCGCGATGATCGCATTCTTCGTCGTGTAGGACTGGTTGGCGTCGATGGTCAGATGCACGTCGTCGCCCACCATCTTGCGGATGGCGCGGACGCGGGCGACGTCGAGATCGACCTCGCCATGCACCTTGATCTTGAGGTAGCGGTAGCCCTGGTCGACCAGCTTGCGGGCCTGTGCTGCCATGTCGTCGGGGGACTTGATGGCGAGAATGCGCAGGATCGGCACGCTGTCGCGCAGCTTGCCGCCAAACAACTGGCAGAGTGGTACGCCCAGACGCTTGGCGAGCAGTTCATGAAGGGCGCAGTCAATGGCGGCTTTCGCCTGCGGCGCGCCGCGCATGGCACGGTCGAGCGCGGCGCCGATGGCCCCGATATGGTCGCCGTCCCGCCCGATGACATGGGGCTTGAAATAGGCGAGTTCGGCCTCGAGCGTGGCAGGAATGGCACCCATGTGCGGGGTCGCGGACGCGTAGCCGAATCCCTCATTGCCGGCCTCGTCCACGATGCGCAGAATCGAGCCCTCCGTCACCGGGCTCGCACCGAGCGCGAATTTCCAGGTTGGGTCTTCTTTTCTCATCACGTTCGGATGAGACGCATAATCGCGGATCAGCAC
>CAIWVR010000322.1 GCA_903916165.1 uncultured Hyphomicrobiales bacterium
CATCATCGGGCCAAGGATAAAGCCGAGGATCAGCGGGGCTGGCTCGCAATCGAGCTTGAGGCAGAGGTAGCCAAACACCGTGAAGAAGGCCATCACCCAGATGTCGGCAACATTGGCATTGATCGTGTAGGCGCCAATGCAGCAGAAACCGACGATCATCGGAAACATCATGCGATAGGGCAGGCGCAGCAATTTCACCCAGACGCCAACCATCGGCAGGTTGAGGATGACCAGCATGAGATTGCCGATCCACATGCTGGCGACCACGCCCCAGAACAGGTCCGGGCGGTCGGTCATGACGCGCGGTCCGGGCGTGATGCCGTGCACCATGAGCGCGCCGATCATCAGCGCCATTGTCGGGTTCGAGGGGATGCCCAGCGTCAGCATCGGGATGAAAGACGTCTGCGCGCCAGCATTATTGGCAGATTCCGGTGCCGCGACGCCGCGGATGTCGCCATGGCCGAAATTGCGCGGCGCCTTGGCAACTTTCTTTTCGAGCGTATAGGCGGCGAAGGCCGCCAGCAGCGCGCCACCACCCGGCAGCACGCCGAGCACCGAGCCCAGGGTGGTGCCGCGCAGGATCGAGGGCGTGCAATATTTCAGCTCCGCCCAGCTCGGCAGGAGTTTGCCGACATGCCCGACGGTCGCGACGTCCTCCTTCTTCTTCTCGAGGTTCACGGCAACTTCCGCCACGCCGTAGATCGCCATGGACAAGGCGACGAATTCGATGCCATCGGCCAGCCCCTGGAAACCGAAGGTGAAGCGGCGGATGCCGGAATTCACATCCGAGCCGGCGAGGCCAAACAGCAGGCCAAGCACCACCATGGCGATCGCCTTGATGACCGAACCGCGCGCCAGCACGATGGCTGCGACGAGGCCGCAGAGCATCAGCGAGAAATATTCGGCGGGGCCGAACTGCAAGGCAAGTTTTGCGAGCGGCGGCGCGCCGAAAGCGATCACGAAGGTCGCCACGCAGCCCGCGAAGAACGAGCCGAGCGCCGCAATGCCGAGCGCGGGTCCGGCGCGGCCCTGTCGCGCCATCTGGTGACCGTCAAGGCTGGTGATGACGGAGGAGGCCTCGCCTGGAATATTGATCAGGATGGCGGTGGTCGAGCCGCCATATTGCGCGCCGTAATAAATGCCGGCCATCATGATGAGCGCCGAGGTCGGCTCCAGCGTGAAGGAGATCGGCAGGAGCATGGCGACGGTGGTCACGGGGCCGATGCCGGGAAGCACGCCAACAAGTGTGCCCAGCAGCACGCCCATGCCGCAATAGGCAAGATTCTGCAGGGAGCCCGCCACCGACAGGCCAAGCCCGATATTGGCGAAAACGTCAGAGAACATGCGTGCGCCTCACAGGCTTGGCCAGATCGGCAACGGCAGGCGCAGCGCGAAGACAAAAATCAGGACGGCCAGCAAGGTCAGTCCCGCCGACAGCAGGGCCGCTTCCTTCAGGCGCGCATCTCGTCCGGCAAAGGCGGAGACGAAGGTCGTCGCGCTGAGTGCGATGACAAGACCCAGCGGCTGGATGGTGAGGCCAAACAGCAGCACGCAGGCGGTGAGCACGACCAGCGGGCGCCACTGGATGCGCTCAACCGCGTCGCCGCGAAGGGCAAACGACCGCACGACGAGGATGACGCCAAGCAACGCCAGCACGGCACCGAGCAGGGTCGGGAAATAGCCCGGTCCCATGCGCCCGCCGCGGCCCATCGAATAGCCTTGGGCCGCCACAAGGCTGACTGCCGAGAAGGCCAGAAACATCAGCCCGGACCAGAAGTCCTTGGGCGCCCGAATGATCATGCGTATTCCCTTTGATCCGCCCCGTCATTGCGAGGAGCGCAGCGACGAAGCAATCCATCTGATGGTAGCGACCCGAAGATGGATTGCCGCTTCGCCCCCGGCTCCTCGCAAGGACGGGCGCTTACTATTCCTTGATGTTGCCGTCGTCGATGACCTTTTTCCACTTGCCGAATTCGGCCTTGAGGAAGGCTTCGCCGTCTTTCGCCGAGGTGCCGCGCGGCTCGACGCCGACACGGGCCAGTGCCTTGATGGTTTCCGGATCCTTCAGCACGGTCTGGATCGCGCCGTTGAGCTTTTCCACCACGTCGGGCGGCGTGCCGGTCGGGGCGAAAATGCCAAGCCAGAGATCAACCTCGAAGCCGGCGAGGCCCGCTTCCTGCACGGTCGGCAGGTCGGGATAAACGCTGGATCGTTTGGTGCCGGTGGTCGCGATCGGCCGCACGCGGTTGTCGGTGGTGAAGGGCAGGGCGCCCGCGATGCTCGAGAAGGCGAATTGCACCTTGTTGCTCATCAGGTCGGGATAGGACTGCCCGATGCTGCGGTAGGGGATGTGGGTGGCCTCGATCCCGGTGCGCTGCTTGAACAATTCACCAGCCAGATGCGGCGTCGTGCCGATGCCGGCGGAGGCGAAATTGAGCTTTCCGGGATTGGCCTTTCCGTAGGCGACGAGATCGGCCATCGACTTGATCGGGAGTTCTGGCGATACGACGACGACTTCCGGCGAGGTCGAGATGATTGACACCGTCACAAGCTGCTTGAACAGGTCGTAGGGCATGGAGGGCTGCAGCGTCGGATTGATGACGATGGCCGGATCCATCAGCACGAGATTATAGCCATCGGGCGCGGCGCGGGCGACGGTGTCGGTTCCCGTGATGCCGCCGGCGCCGGGGCGGTTCTCGGCGATCACCGGTTGTCCGAGCGGGCCCGACAGGGCGTTGGCCATGGTGCGGCCGACATAGTCGATGATGCCGCCGGGTGAATAGGGCAGCACGAGTTTCAGCGGCTTGTTGGGGAAGCCCTGTGCGCAGGCTGCGCTGGCGATGAGGCAAAGGGCGGGGGCGGCGAGCAGCGCGCGAAGCGTGCGTGTGATTTTCATGGCGGTCTCCTGGGGTGTCGGGGGAGCGTTCAGTGGCGCGGCGGAATCTGGATGGCGTCGGCGAGCTGGGCTTGGCTGAGTGGGGCCTGCATGATCTTGAAGGTGATCGCATCGCGGGTGATCGAGTCGAGGCCCGAGACCTTGTCGGGGTTCATCGCCGCGATCGGCATGAATTCCTCGCGGATGCGCCTCGCGAGCGAGACGTCGATCTTGGCGTAATCTGCGTAGATCTCGATACCCTTGGGATCATTGTAGAGATAATCGAGCGCCTCGCGATAGGCGTCCATGAAGCGGCCGACCGCAGCCTTGCGCTTCGCCAGCACGTCGGCGTTGACGATATGGACGCGCACGGTCTGGTCGGCTGTGGAGGGGGCATCGCTGCCGCGCGCGATCAGGCGGATACGCCCGTCTTGCAACTGGTCGATGCCGAAGGGCGGTGACGCCCAGCCGACGTCGATCTGGCCGCTCATCGCCTGGGTCAATGTGGCAGCCGAGGCACCGGTGGAAATCGGCTTGGCTGCGACCTTGAACGTATCGATCAACGCCAGCAATGTCGTATGGGTCGAGGCACCGTTGGTGGAATAGGCCACGGTCTTTCCGGCCACATCCTTGAAGGTCTTGATCGGGGAATTGGCCGGCACATACCAGAACAGGTCGCCCGTGCCGGTGGTGCCGGCGGAGATGATGCGCACCGGGGCACCCTTGGCATAGGCACCGAGCGCGGCGGCGGTCCCGGCCGCGATGCCGATGTCTATACTGCCCGAGATGACAGTCTGCATCGTCTCACCGCTGCCGTTGGTGAACAGGCTCTCGATCTCGATGCCATGTTTGCGGAAGATGCCGGCGCGCTTGCCGACTTCCGGCAGGCTGGTGTCCCAATTGCCTGGCGCGCCAACGGCGACTTTGAACGTGTCGAGCGGTTGTTGTGCCGAGCCGGGCGAAACCGTCGCTGCCAGCATGCAAAGCGCAAGCGCCAGCCCGGAGAAAGGTGGCATCATTGGCGTCCTGCACATGTTTTTCTCCTGCTTTGGTCGCGCAAGGGTTAGCCTGCGCTCAATTCAAGTCAAGCTGCCTGCTGCATGATCGCCGGGCACATGCTGCTGTTTGCTTGTGCCATGCCGCAAACAACAGGCAGCATTCCGTCTCGCCAGTGATTTCATAGTTCGCCATAAAAGAAAACGCCGGGCTGGGCTTCGTGCCGCCCTCCTGGATTGAGGGCGCAATGATGCGGGTCAGATGCGCAAGCCGTCCTCATCGCGCTGCGGGCGGTGATTTTTTGGAGCACCTGAAAATCTGGCCCTCCTTATGTCTGGCCGAGACAGTTTGGCCGGGAACCTTCGGCCCTGGGGGGCGTTCACCCCATGCCCTGGCCCAGTTTCGCTCCCCGGCCCCGGACCATGGCGGAAAGCCCGGCTTTGTGCCGGGCTTTCACTTTTTCCATCATCAGGTCTGACCGTTCAGGTGGCGCGATGCCCCGTGGTGGCCGCGCCGCGCTCCTCGCCGGGCGTCACATGGACGTCGATCAGGCAGACCCCGCCAGCTGCCAGGATTTCCGCACCGCGCTTCATGGCCGGGCCGAGGTCGGCGGGGTTTGTGATCGGGCCAATGCCGACCGCGCCCTGCGCTTCCGCGAATTTCGCCAGATCCACGTCGGGATCGGAAATGCGCTGGCCGATCCAGCGATTGCCGAGCACCCGGTCGCGCCGCTTGGCGACGGTTTCCTGATGCAGTTCGTCGTTGAAATAGGAGCGGTTGTTGTTGATGACGACCAGTAGCGGGATCTGGTGGCGCGCTGCCGTCCAGAGTGCGTGGCCGCCCATCAGGAAGTCGCCGTCGCCCAGGACGCCAACGGTCTTGCGACCCGCATCCGCCATGGCCACCGCGACGCCGATCGAGATCGAGGGCATGCCGCCAATCCCGCCGCCGCCATCCTTTCCCATATAGGTGAGGGGCGAATGGGCCGGCCAGAGGTCCATCGGGAACTTGCGGCAGACGCCGGTCAGCGTGACCTCGTCCTGGTTCGGAAAAGCTTCCTTCAGCGACAGCGCGAGCTGGTCGACGTTGATGCGGGTCTCGTCGCGTTCGGGGATCTGGCGGATTTCCCTGTGCCAGCACGGCGTCGAGCCGGGGCCGAGTTCCTCGACGAGATCGGCGATGACCGCGTCGGGCGAGGCCGCCATGAAAATGTCGAGCTCGGGCAGGGCGAGATAATTGGCATGCGCGCCATTGTGCAGGTGCTGGTCCATCGACACGTGCACCGCCTTGGCGGCGAGCTTCTTCCCCTTGATCCGGAGCGCGCTGTCGAGATCGACCCAGTCGAAGGCGACGATGACGTCCGCCTCCCGCAGCATGTCACGGACATAATCCGCCGAGCGGCCAACCTGCTCCAGAGGGGCCACGGGATGGCACGGGTGGTCGGTCGGGAAAGCCGAACGGTTTTTCAGGTCGGTGAAAACGACGGCACCCAGCCGCTCGGCCAGCGCGATGCGCTTGTGCCAGCCCTCCATCGTCCAGTCGGTCTTGCCGATCAGCAGGACGGGCTTTTTGGCCTCGCGCAGCAGTTTGGCGGTGGCTGCTATATCGGCCTTGGCGGCGCGCGTCGGGGCCGGGGGCTTCATGCGCGACAGGTCGGGCCATTCCGGTGCCTGCTCGAGCGCGGCTTCCTGCAGCCCGGCGTCGAGGCAGATATAGACGGGTGCCTTGGGCTCGCTGCGGGTGATGATGTTGGCCCGCGCCATGGCTTCAACCAGCGCATCGGGTGAGGAAGGCTGATTGTCCCATTTGATGAAGTCGCGGACCAGTCCGCCCTGGTCGGCGGAGGTGTGGATCCAGTCGATCCAGGGGCGGCGCTGCGAGGCGTCGACCGGGCCGGTGGCCCCCAGCACGAAGATCGGCGCGCGGTCGCACCAGGCATTGTAGAGGCCCATCATGCCGTGCAGCAGGCCGACGTTGGAATGCAGCACGCAGGCCATCGGCTCGCCGGTCGCCTTGGCATAGCCATGCGCGATGCCAACGGCGTGATCCTCGTGCAGGCACAGCAACATGCCGGGATTTTCATTGCCCAGATGGTTGACGAGGGAATCGTGCAGGCCGCGATAGCTCGCGCCCGGATTGAGGCTCACATATTTGAACCCGAAGCGCCGCATCATCTGCGCCGCAATGTCGCTGCCAAAACCGACCTTGTCGTCGATCTTTCCCTCCGGACGATCCGTCCTCATGCTGATGCTCCCTGTGGCTTCTGCGTTTCTTGAGCGTATCCCGCCTTGCTGGGAGCGGGGTGCGCCGCCAACATCTGTGCTTTCCGATCTGGCCAAGTCAACCGATCCTCGTCGCGAGTCGCTCGCAATGACGCCGCTCCGGGCTTGATTGACAGTCCGGACGTCTCTAGGAACGATAGGGACAGATCCGGGCCAACCCGGACCAAGGGAGAGCACAGCCGCCATGGGACAATTTGGTATCGGCCAGCCCGTCCGCCGCAAGGAAGACGTCCGCCTTCTGACAGGCAAGGGCCTCTACACTGATGACGTGAATTTCGAGGGTCAGGTCTGGGGCGTCTTCGTGCGCTCACCGCAGGCCCATGCGAACATCCTGTCCATTGATCTGGAAGCGGCCCGCGCGGCGCAAGGTGTCGTCGCCATTTATACGGGCGCGGATCTCAAGGCCGACGGCGTCGGCATCCTGATCACCGACGTCGAAATGACCGATCTGTCGGGCAAGGCGATGTTCCGCCCCAAGCGGGATTTTCTGGCCATTGACCGCGTGCGTTTTGTGGGCGAGCCCGTCGCTTTCGTGATCGCCGGGACGCAGGCGCAGGCGAAAGCCGCCGCCGAACTGGTGCAGGTTGATTATGACGCGCTGCCTGCCGTCGGCTCCACGGCATTTGCCGCCTCGCCCGACAGCCCCGTGATCTGGGACGAACTCGGCAGCAATGTCGGCGTGCATTGGGAAAACCGTCCCGAAGCCGAAATCGACGTCCACATGGCGAAGGCGAAATATCGCGCGGTCGTCGATCTCGTGAACAACCGCGTCGTGCCCAACCCGATGGAGCCGCGCTGCGCGGTTGCCAAATGGGATGCCGACGCCGGTGAACTGCTGATGTATGCGCCGACCCAAGGTGGCCGCCGCATCCAGGGCGGTCTGGCGAAGACCGTGCTCAATGTGGCACCCGGAAAAGTGCGCGTGATCTCGCCCGACGTCGGCGGCGGCTTCGGCATCCGTGGCAAGCTCTATCCGGAGCTGGGCGTGATCGCCTATGCGGCGCGCAAGGCGGGACGTCCCGTCAAATGGCGCGGCGACCGCAGCGAGACCTTCGTCTCCGACTATCATGGCCGCGACCAGATCAACCATGCCGAACTCGGTCTGGATGAAAACGGTCGCGTCGTTGCCCTCAAGGTCAACACAATCGTGAATTGCGGTGCCTATATGGCCGAGAACGGCCCGCGTCTGCCGATCTCCGGCGGCGGCCGCATCATCCCCGGCGTCTATGACATCGAGAACTTCTATTTCTCGGTGCGCCCGGTGCTCTCCAACACCGTGCCCACCGACACCTATCGCGGCGCGGGCCGTCCGGAAGCCAATTTCCTGATGGAGCGGCTGATGGACAAGGCGGCCGAAGTGACCGGCCTGTCGCGCGAGGACGTGCGTCGTCGCAACGTCATCCGCCCCGACCAGATGCCGTACCGCACGCAGATGGGCATGCTGATCGACTCGGGCGATTTCGCCTCCAACATGACCATGGCGATGAAGGGCGCGGATTGGGAGAATTTCCCCAAGCGCCGCGCACAGAGCGAGGCGCGCGGCAAGCTGCGCGGCATCGGCCTGTCGAATTTTGTCGAGCCGTCGGGCGGTCGCCCGACCGAGGAAATGCGCATCCAGGTCGATGCCAATGGCAAGGCGAAGGTTTTTGCCGGAACCCATTCGCACGGTCAGGGACATGAAACCGTCTGGGCGCAATTGCTTGAGACGTTTTTGGGCATTCCCTTCGCCGATGTGTCGCTGGAACAGGGCGACACAGCGACCATGCCGAAGGCGGCCGCCGGCACGTTCGGCTCGCGCTCATCATGGATGGGTGGCGTCGGCCTGCAGCGGTCGGCCAAGCGCATTGTCGAAAAGGGCACGAAAATCGCGGCCAAGCTGATGCAGGCCGAGCCTGAGACGGTGTCCTTCGACGGCGGCGTCTTCAGCGCCGGCACGTCGAGTGTCACGATCCAGGAAGTGGCCAAGGCCGCTTATGAGCCGAAAAGCCTGCCGGACGGCGTCGAGCCGGGGCTCGACGAAAGCTATTTCCTCGAGCGCGATCCGGAGGAGTTCAACTATCCCAACGGCTCGCATGTCTGCGAAGTCGAGGTCGATGCCGATCTCGGCCATATCCAGATCGTCAATTATGTGGCGGTGGACGATTGCGGCGTCGTGCTCAATCCCTTCATCGTCCACGGCCAGGTCTATGGCGGCGTCGCGCAGGGCATTGGTCAGGCGATGACCGAGCAGACGGTCTATGACGACGATGCGCAGCTCGTCACTGGCTCGTTCATGGATTACGGCATGCCGCGTGCGCAGCATCTCTCGATGATCGACGCGCTGTTCAACGAGGTGAAGTGCAAGACGAATGATCTGGGCGTGAAGGGGGCTGGCGAAGCCGGTGCCTGCGGCGCGCCGGGCTGTTTCGTCTCCGCCGTGATGGACGCGCTGGCGCCGCTCGGCGTCACGCACATCGACATGCCGCTGACGCCCGACCGCGTCTGGCACGCGATTTCTGAAGCGAAGGCCGCGCAGGCGGCCTGACGTCTCAACGAGAACAACAAAGGGGTTTGCCTTGCTCATAGACGTGAACATGACCATCAACGGCAAAGCCGTTTCGGGACAGGTCGAGGCGCGCACGCTGCTCGTCGACTTCATCCGCGACCACCAGCGCCTCACTGGCACGCATGTCGGCTGCGACACCACGCAATGCGGGTGCTGCACCGTGCATGTCGACGGCAAGGCTGTGAAATCCTGCACCATTCTCGCCGTGCAGACGCGCGGCAAGGACGTGCTGACGATCGAGGGTCTCGCGCAGGCCGACGGCACGCTGCATCCCGTGCAGGAGGCCTTTCGCGAACATCATGGCCTGCAATGCGGCTTCTGCACGCCGGGCATGGTGATGATGGGCGTCGACATCTGCCGCCGCCATCCCAACGCCGACGAACAGACCGTGCGCCACGAGCTCGAAGGCAATATCTGCCGTTGCACCGGCTACCAGGGCATCGTGGAAGCGATCATGGATGCCAGCGCCAAGATGGCGGGAGCTCGCTAATGGAAAATTTCGGTTATCACACACCGGCCTCCGTCGCCGACGCAGCCAAGATCCTCGACGCGCATGAAGACGCCAAGCTGATGGCGGGCGGCATGACCTTGCTGCCGACGCTGAAGCAGCGCCTCGCCGCGCCCTCCGACCTGATCGACCTTGCTGGCATAGCCGAGCTGAAAGGCATCAGCCGCGTTGGCGACGAGATCGTCATCGGCGCGATGACGCCCCATGCCGATGTGCATGAAAGCGCGCTCGTGCGCGAGGCCATTCCGGGCCTTGCGGCGCTGGCGGGCCAGATCGGCGATCCGGCTGTGCGCCATCGCGGCACCATCGGCGGCTCGATTTCGAACGCCGATCCGGCGTCCGATTATCCGGCTGGCCTCGTCGGCCACGGCGCGACCGTGGTGACGAACAAGCGCAAGATCGCGGCGGATGATTTCTTCACCGGCCTGTTCGACACGGCACTGGAGCCCGGCGAGATCGTCACGACGGTGCGTTTCCCCGTGCCGCTCTGGTCGACCTACCAGAAGCTGCGTCATCCCGCGTCCGGCTATGCGGTTGTCGGCGTGCTTGTCGCGCAGACGAAAGACGGCGTGCGCGTCGCGGTGACGGGTGCGGGTCCGTCGGTGTTCCGTATCGCCGCGATGGAAACGGCTCTCTCGCAGTCATTTTCGGCGAAGGCCATCGAGGGAATCACGATTCCTGCCGATGACATGAACAATGACATGCATGCCAGCGCCGCCTATCGCGCGCATGTCGTGACGGTGCTGGCCAAACGCGCTGTCGCCTCGCGGTAGCCGACTTCCCCTCTCCCGCGCTTGCGGGAGAGGGGGGCCTGCGCAGCAGGTCGGGTGAGGGCGGCCGCCCCTTGCGCGCGTTGCTAACGCCCTCATCCGTCACGCTGCGCGTGACACCTTCTCCCGCCAGCGCGGGAGAAGGATGCTGCCACGCGGTTCGCCGTCAATGCGAGCGGAGCAACGCAATCCAGGCTCGTGCCTCAGCCGATGTCGACCACCACGCGCCCGCGCACCTTGCCCTGCACGATGTCGCGCGCGACATCCATGACACCGGCGAAGGGCACATGCGTGGTCAGCGACGCGAGCTTGTCCTTGTCGAGCTCTGTCGCCAGTCGGCCCCAGGCCTCGATGCGCCGCGCTTTCGAGCATTGCACGCTCTCGACGCCGAGCAACGCCACGGCACGCAGGATGAAGGGTGCCACGCTGGTGGGCAGATCCATGCCCTGGGCCAGACCGCAGGCGGCGATGGCACCATTGTATTTCGTCGCCGCCAGCACATGCGCCAGTGTCAGCGAGCCGACCGCGTCAATGCCCGCCGCCCAGCGCTCTTTCATCAACGGACGCGGCGCGCCTTCAAATTCCTTCGTGTCGAGAATTTCGTCCGCGCCGAGATTTTTGAGATAATCGGCCTCATCAAGGCGCCGCGTGCAGGCGATGACGTGCCAGCCCGCATTCTTCAACAGCGCGACCGCGACCGAGCCGACGCCGCCGGCCGCGCCGGTCACGATGGCCGGGCCCATGGCGGGCGTGACGCCGTGCTTTTCGAGCGCCATCAGGCAGAGCATCGATGTGTAGCCCGCCGTGCCGATCGCCATCGCCTGCGCGGGCGACAGCCCGTCAGGCAGCGGCACCAGCCACTCGCTTTTCAGGCGTGCCTTTTGCGAAAAGCCGCCGAAATGGCCCTCGCCCACGCCCCAGCCGTTGAGGATGACCTTGTCGCCGGGCTTGAACTCAGCCGACGACGAGGCTTCAACCACCCCGGTGAAATCGACGCCGGGGATCATCGGGAATTTGCGCACGACCGGCGATTTTCCAGTGATCGCCAGCCCGTCCTTGTAGTTCACGGTGGAATGGGTGACGCGCACGGTGACGTCGCCGTCCATGAGGTCGGCGTCGCTGAAATCCGCAAAGGCGGCGCGATAGCCCAAATCATCCTTGTCGATGCGGACGGCCTTGAACGTGGACATGCGCGCTCCTCCTTGAGATCGTCATTGCGAGGAGGGCGAAGCCCGTCGCGG
>CAIWVR010000323.1 GCA_903916165.1 uncultured Hyphomicrobiales bacterium
ATGTGGCCGCCGAGCGCAATCGCGCCGAGGACGCGCCGATCGGCCTGATCCCGGTCGACAGCCTTTATTCGCCGGTCAAGAAGGTCTCCTACCGCGTCGAAAACACGCGCGAAGGCCAGATCCTTGACTATGACAAGCTGACGCTGACGCTCGAAACCAATGGCTCGATCAGCCCCGAGGACGCGGTGGCCTATGCCGCCCGCATCCTGCAGGACCAGCTGAACGTCTTCGTGAACTTCGAGGAGCCGCGTCGCGAAGAGGCGCAGCCGTCGATTCCAGAGCTGGCGTTCAACCCGGCGCTGCTGAAGAAGGTCGACGAGCTCGAGCTCTCGGTGCGTTCGGCCAACTGCCTGAAGAACGACAACATCGTCTACATCGGCGACCTGATCCAGAAGACGGAAGCCGAGATGCTGCGGACGCCGAATTTCGGCCGCAAGTCGCTCAACGAGATCAAGGAAGTGCTCGCCCAGATGGGTCTCCATCTCGGCATGGAAGTGACCGGCTGGCCGCCGGAAAACATCGAAGAGCTGGCCAAGCGCTTCGAAGAGCACTACTAGCCTTCACCGGGGGGCAGGTTTTTAAAAGAACTTGGCCTGCCCCCTCATAGTAGACCGGCGTTCCTTGGCACGGCGCCCGGTAATCAATAAGGAGAGCCACATGTATCACGGTCGCAAGAAGCGTCGTTTTAACCGCACACCCGAACACCGCAAGGCGATGTTCGCCAACATGAGCCAGGCGCTCATCAAGCATGAGCAGATTGTCACGACGCTGCCGAAGGCGAAGGATCTTCGCCCGGTCGTCGAAAAGCTGATCACGCTCGGCAAGCGCGGCGACCTGCATGCGCGCCGTCAGGCGATCGCGCAGATCAAGGACGTCACCCTCGTTCGCAAGCTGTTCGACATTCTCGGCCCCCGCTACAAGGACCGCAATGGCGGTTATTGCCGCGTGCTCAAGGCCGGCTTCCGCTATGGCGACAATGCCGCCATGGCCGTGATCGAATTCGTGGACCGCGACGTCAATGCGCGTGGCCAGGATTCGGGCCCGGTGTTCACGGCCGAAGCCGCCGAATAAGTTCGGAGCTTCCGATTTTGAATTTTAGGGCGGTCCTTCGGGGCCGCCCTTTTTTGTTGGCGGGTTGGTCGAGCGGGGCAGGGCGCCTATATGAGACAAGCTGTTTTTTGGAGAAGCGCATGACGCCCCGCCTGGTCCTCGCCTTCGTCGCTCTCATTGGCTTTTCCTCTGCCGAAGCGCAGACCCGTGCCGTGCCTGAGTCCCGCGCGCAGGTGACGCTGTCCTATGCGCCCGTGGTGAAAAAGGCGCAGCCGTCCGTCGTCAATGTCTATGCCTCGCGTACCGAGCGGCGCGTGTCGAACCCTTTGTTCGATGACCCCGTCTTTCGGCAGTTCTTCGGCGGTCAAGGCGGTCGCGGGCAGACATCGCGGTCGCTCGGCTCGGGCGTCATTGTCGATGGCAGTGGACTGGTCATCACCAACCATCACGTCATCGAGGGCATGACGACGGTGAAAGTGGCGCTGGCGGATCGTCGCGAATTTGATGCCGAGATCGTGCTGCGCGATCCGCGCACCGATCTTGCCGTGTTGAAGCTCAACAATGGCGGCGTGGCGTTTCCGGCCATGGAACTTGGCGATTCCGATGCGCTTGAGGTCGGCGACATCGTGCTTGCCATCGGCAATCCGTTCGGCGTCGGCCAGACCGTGACGCAGGGCATTGTCTCGGCGCTGGCTCGCACGCAGGTCGGCATCACCGATTATGGCTTCTTCATCCAGACAGATGCCGCCATCAATCCCGGCAATTCAGGCGGCGGCCTGGTCGATATGGACGGCCGGCTGGTCGGTCTGAATTCGGCGATCTATTCCAGGTCGGGCGGGTCGATCGGCATTGGCTTCGCCATTCCCGTCAACATGGTCAAGATCGTCGTGGCGGCGGCCAAGGGCGGCGTGCGGCAGGTGCGCAGGCCCTGGCTCGGGGCCAATCTTCAGGCTGTGTCCAAAGAGATCGCGGAATCGCTCGGCATGGATCGTCCCGTTGGCGCGCTCATTTCCGAAGTGGTGCCCAGTTCGCCCGCGGCGCAGGCGGGTCTGCAGCGCGGCGACGTGATCACCAGGGTGGATGGTGCCGAGGTCGATGATCCTGAATCCTTCGGATATCGGATGGGCGTGCGCCAGATCGGCGGGACCTTGCGCGTCGGGGTGCTGCGGCGTGGCAAGGCCGTTGAACTGGATGTGAAACTGCTCGCGGCACCAGAAACGCCACCGCGCGAGGAAATGCTGCTTGCAGGCCGCTCGCCTTTCTCGGGCGCGACCATCGTCAATCTTTCGCCGGCCACGATGGAAGAATTGTCGGTCGAGGGCGTGAAGGACGGCGTCATCATCGCCGACATTGAACAGAATTCCTCCGCCTCCGCCGTCGGCCTGAAGAAGGGCGATGTGATTCTCGCCGTGAACGACCAGAAGATCGACCGCACGGCAGACCTGCGCACAGTGACCGCAAACCGGCAGGCTTATTGGAAATTGACCGTCGCGCGCGGCGGCCAGGTTTTTACGACCGTGCTTGGTGGGTAGGGGTGGGGGCGCTAGCTTCGCTCCTCGCAATGACGATAAGGCGGACCATGGGCCCGCCTTATCGTTCAAGCAAAGCCTCACGCCGCCTTCCGGGCGCTGCTCTTGCTCTTGGCGAGACGGCGCTTCATCGACGCCCAGAGCCTGCGGATGTCGTCGGCGGCGTCGCCATGGGGGTTCAGTTCGGTCACGCCCCAGCCATTGCGTGCGGCTTCCTGGAAGTCGACGCGGGCCTGGATCAGGGGAGTGAGCAGGCCGCCCATGGCTTCGAGCGCCTTTGTGCCCTGTTCCACGCGGGCGCTCTGGTTGGCGGGTGGGCACTGGTTCAGCACGAAGACGAATTCGCGGCGCGCGTCCCTGGCGGCCTTGCGGGTGGTTTCGCTGGCCCAGAGATCGAAGACATTCGGTCGCGCGGGAATGATGATGAGATCGGCGGCGCGCATGGCAGCCTCGGTTTCCTTGCTCGAGGTGCCGGGCGTGTCGATGATGCAGAGCGTGATGCCCTTCTTCTCGAGTGCGGCAATGACCTGGGCGAGCTTGGCGCCGGGCACAGCCTCCACCGGAATGTCTGTTTCGCCGCGCAGCTTCGACCAATTGATCAGGGTTTTGAGCGGATCCATATCGATGATGAAAACGCGCTCGCCCGCTTCCTGGGCGGCGACGGCAATGCAAGATGCTAGCGTGCTCTTGCCAGAGCCGCCCTTCTGGGTCACGAGTGAAATCGTACGCATGTGACGGCCTTTCC
>CAIWVR010000324.1 GCA_903916165.1 uncultured Hyphomicrobiales bacterium
GAATTGGCGCTGGTGAAACAGGTCGAATCCGCAAATGTCGTCACGGCGCCGGTGACGGGTTCCGGATTGCCGGCAAAGCGCCCGCCGTCTTCGAGCAGATTGATCGGGCTTGCGGCCTGGCGAAGCGTCTGCACGCAATAGATGCCGGACACCTTGCGCAGGAGGATGGCGCGCCCGGCTTCCAGCGCCCCCTGTGACAGGGGCGTGCCATCGAAGGCGCGCAGCGGCAGCGGCGTGGCGTCGATCCTGTCGATCTGAAGCGTCGGATCGACGTTCAGCGCCGTCGCATTGGGGACGTGCGGGACCATCCAGACCAAGGCCCCGTCCGGCAAGGGGCCGCTCAAGGGCGCATTGAGCAGATAGGCGGCTGGCGTCCCTGTGGTGGCGACCGCCGCCGCCGTCAGGTCGGTGGCGCCATTGGGGAAGACCACGCGGCCGGTGACGGAATCGACGGTCAGCGCCTCTTTCCACGACGCGCCATCCGCCGACACCTTGATGCGGTAAAAATCGTCGCCGATGAGTCCCGTCTCGGCGCGGCCCGACCAGTTCGACTGGTAGAGCTGCGAGGCGGTGTTGCTGCCCTGCTGCCGATTGAGCTTGAACCGCAGGTCGCCGGTGCCGCCCTCGCCCGTCGGCCAGGATGTATAAGTGAACGTGTTGGCCTTCGCGATGGCCGGATTGGCGGGATCGGCACCGACAAGATCGGTCAGTCCGTTGGGGAATGACACGCGGCCCGTCGCCGGATTGACGCTCAGCGCGTCCTTCCAGACCAGCCCATCCGCCGACACCTTGATGCGATAGGCATCGTCGCCGATGAGCCCCGTCTCGGCGCGGCCCGACCAGTTCGACTGGTAGAGCTGCGAGGCGGTGTTGGACGCCTGCTGCTTGTCCAGTTTCACACGCAGATCGCCAGACCCGCCGTCTGCCACGCGCAGGGCGGTGAAGGCCGCAGCATTCAGCCGCGCCAGCAAGGGCGTATTTGCATCCGCCGTCGCGCCGACGCCAAGACGGCGCAGGTTTTGCGCCTCCGCAATATCGACAGCCAGAAGCGTCCATCCGGTGCCGTCGAACACGACCAATCGGCTTTCGCTTTCCACGAAGGCGCACCAACCCTTTCGTGGCGTCAGAAACCGCCAGGCGCCATCGTCGAAGGCGGCAACCTTTCCGGCCTGTCCGGCGAAAGCCCCGGTCGGCGTCGCGCCGACGATGCAGCGCGCGCCCTCGACCGGCGCAGCCGGCGGTGCCGCCACATTGCGCGCGGACAAAGACAGGTGGACCAGCACATCGAGGAGGCCCAGGGCCTCGTTGTGCGTGACATGTTTTTGCGCCTGCGCGGCATCGAGCCGCGGCAGCGCGAGGCGTGTCGTATCGGACATGATCAACCTTCGGATCAGAGGATGGGAACATCGGCCTGCAGCGCAAAGCCACGCCCGACAAAGGCGCTGACTTGCGCGATGCGCAGGGACAGATGCGTCTGCGGCACAGTGAAATCGGCGATTTCATCCGTGCGGGCGTAGAGCGCTTCTGGCGTATCGATACTCAGGGAGCGCTTCACCACGTCGCCCGACAGGATCTCGACGACATAGGATTCGGCGCTCTCGCCGAGCGGGATGTCCAAACATTCCCAATTGTCGCCATCGATGCGCGCGCGGCGGATGAAGCTGATCGTCACGCCCTCCGGACCCCGCCGCGCCCGCACGCGGCCCGGCGCATAGGGTTTCAACGCCAGCGGACCGGGCGTGCTTGAGACCCGCACATAGGCCGCATCGGCATAATCGCGCGACGCCGGTCCCACCGCATAGGTACGCGTCAGGCCCAGCGCGCCAGCCCCCAATGGAACCAGCGCGTCATCCAGCATGACGGCAAGCGCACCGGCGGCGACCTCGCGGGTGGCCAGATGCTCCTGCCCGCCCTGCCCGCGCAGCAGGCGCGACAGGCGCCAGATATTGTCGCCAACAAGCTCCGCCTGCGCAAAGCCGATGATCTCGCAGGCCCCGTCGGGACCGCGCACGGCCATTATGTTGCGACCCGCAAAGAGGTCCGCATCGCTGACGGAGGCGAGCGCGCCGCCGCGCATGTACACGCGCAGGCTGCTCGCCCGGTCGAAGCGCGCCACCGGCCCGGCTTTCAGCACGTCCAGCGTCTCGCCCATGATCGCCGGGCGTGCGATTGTGCCCGCGACATCGAAACCGCCGCCGGACGACGCCCACACGGCCAGCGGCCCCGGCCAGGGCTCGGCGAAAGCCGCGAGATAGTGCAACGCCGGCGGATCACCGCGCGCGATGGCGAGATCCAGCACTTCGACGCGCGGCGGGCCGGGCAAGGACGGCGGCGCGACACTGTCGCGCACAGGCGTCGCCGGAGCCGGCGCATCGTGAACCGACAGGTCGACGGCGCGACAGGAGATGCGCCGTTCGAACAGGCCCTGCACACGGATGATGCGAAACAGCCGTTCGCCCGCGCCCACCGGCAGCAGCACGAGATCGCCGGGTTCGAGCGCCACCAGTCCGGGACGCAGGATCGCCTCCGCGCTTTCGCGCGCGATCCACAGATCCTGCAGCCAGATGTCGGCCGCGCGTTGCGCGACCCCCGCCCGCATGACCAATGCGACGGCGGCCTCGGCCTGGCGGCGCGTGGCACCGGGCGCGCGCCGCGACAGGACGCTGGCTGGCCGGTAGTCCCATTCGGACTCCGTGAAGGCGAGACTGATGTCATGCGGCAGGCGGCTGTCGTCGACGCGCGTCACCTGCACCGGCATGCCCTCCGGCAGAGGTGCCAGATCGTCGCGCGTCAGGCGCAGCGCCTTGCCGTGACGCGCCTCCTCGAAGCGCAGCTTGCCCGAGGAGACGATGGCGTCGAACCCGAACAGCGACCCCAGTGGCTCCAGCATGCCACGCGCTGACAAGGGGCGATCGACGACATAGCCCTCGACACTCGAATCGAGCGGCGGCGGCGGGATCGCGAGATCGGCCATGTCAGCCAGCAGTTCGCAGACAAGCCGGTCGAGCGGTGCGCTCTCAAGTCGCCCGTTGAGCCAGTGTCCCGTGTCCCAGCACGGGGCATCGCTCCAGACGCTCCTGAACATCGGAAAGGCCGGAAAGGGCCGTGCGTCATAGGCCCAGATGTAAATATGATCCGGGTCGACCATGCGCAGGCCCGCGGCACCTACGGGATTATACGCCTCCAGAAACCCCTCGCAGCGCGGATCAAAGCGCGAGAGGAAGGCCTCGACGGCACGGATCTGCATCAGGTCATCGCGCGCGCCCGAGGAATAGGGCGGCAGGACCTGCCTCGCGCGCTTGGCGTCGGGAAAGACATTGGGCGCATTCGCACCGGCGTCGACGCCTGGGCATCCACATTCGATGAACCAGATCGGCTTCGATTGCGGGACCCAGGCCGTCGTGCGCGTCTCCACGCCGGCATCGCGCTCGACATGGGGC
>CAIWVR010000325.1 GCA_903916165.1 uncultured Hyphomicrobiales bacterium
CGCGGCCAGTCGCTGACGCTTGCCTCGGTTCCCGACGGGTTTGACGCCTTCGTCGCCGCCTATTTCGCCCGCATGATGGCCGGTGCCGCCCATGGCCGTGCGGCCGTGTTCGTGCATGTCGCGCGCGACGGGCAGCGGGCGCGCGCCTTTCAGGAGGCCTTTGCCTTCGCGGCCCCCGATCTCGAACTGCTCGATTTCCCGAGCTGGGATTGCCAGCCTTATGATCGCGTGTCGCCCAATGCGGCGATTTCGGCCAAGCGGATGCTGGTGCTGTCGCGCCTTGCGCGGTCGCAATCCTCCGAGGAACGCCCGCGTGTGCTCTCCACCACGGTCAACGCGCTGCTGCAGCGCGTCCCGCCGCTGAAATGGACGGCGGCCGAAAGCTTTTCTGCAGCACCGGGCAATGCCGTCAATATGGACGAGTTGGTCCGCTGGCTGGAGAATAACGGCTTCCTGCGCGCCAGTTCCGTGCGAGAGACCGGCGAATATGCGGTGCGCGGCGGCATTCTCGATCTCTATGCGCCGGGCATGCCGGCCCCCGTGCGGCTCGACTTTTTCGGCGACACGCTGGAATCGATCCGTGCTTTCGATTCCGAGAGCCAGCGCACGACAGGCCAGTTGCGGGCGCTCGATCTCGTGCCGATGAGCGAGGTGCAGCTCACCAGCGAGTCGATGAAGCGCTTCCGCCAGGCCTATGTCGTGCAGTTTGGCGCGCAGACGCGCGGCGATACGCTTTACGAGGCGATCAGCGAAGGCCGCCGCCATGTCGGCATGGAACATTGGCTGCCCTTGTTCTTCGGTGGCGCCGACACCCTGTTCGACTATATCGGCGGGGCACCTTTGTTTCTCGACTCGCTGGCGGAAGATGCTGCGGGCGAGCGACTTTCGCAGATCAGGGATTATTACGAGGCGCGCAAGGAGCAGCATGACGCCGATCCGGCACGCTCGCCCTACAAGCCGCTGCCCTCTGACGCGCTCTATCTTTCGCCCGACGGCTGGCGCAAGGCGCTCGATGAAAATGTGACGATCCGCATCTCTCCCTTCGCCGCGCCTGACGGCAGGGGCGTGTTCGATTGCGGCGGCCATATCGGGCGCAATTTCGCGCCTGAGCGGGCGGATGAAAACATCAATGTGTTCGATTCCGTCGTCGCACATGTGCGCACCGCGCAGGCGGACAAGCGCCGCGTCATTATCGCGGGCTGGTCGGACGGCTCGCGCGACCGCATCGGCTCCGTGCTGGGCGAGCATGGGCTGAAGGGCACAGAGCCGGTCTCGTCGCTGGCGCAGGCGCTGGGCGTTACGCCCGGAAAAGTTGCGCTGGCGGTGGCTGGCATGGAGCAGGGCTTTGAGGCCGGCGATCTCGTCGTCATCTCCGAACAGGATATTCTGGGCGACCGCCTGGTGCGCCAGCGCCGCAAGACGAAGAAGGCCGCCGATTTCCTGAACGAAGTCGCCTCGCTTTCGGCGGGCGATCTCGTCGTGCATGTCGATCACGGCATCGGTCGCTTTGTGGGCCTGCAGGCCATCGACGTGTCAGGCGCGCCGCACGATTGCCTTGAGATTCACTATGCGGGCGGCGACAAGCTGTTCCTGCCGGTCGAAAATCTCGAATTGCTGTCGCGCTACGGATCGGAAGA
>CAIWVR010000326.1 GCA_903916165.1 uncultured Hyphomicrobiales bacterium
GCAACGCCCGGTGAATAGGCAAGCGCGAGGTCATGCTGGTTGGTCATGCCCTTGGTGGGAACCACCGAGATTTTACCGGGCGTCGGGAAAGCATGATAGGCGAGGGCCGCCTTTGCGAGCTGGTCGTCCATGTCGCTCCAATCTTTACACGGGCACGTCGGGATCGGCCGCCACAGCCGACCCGCGCGCACCCATCGCGTGTCTCTGTGCGAACAGGGCGACTTCCGTGCGGTTGGTCAAGCCAAACCTTGCGATAGCGGCGCCGGCATGGACTTTTTGATCGCTCCGGAGATGCCCATGCGGCAGGCACTCGACAGGCGCTGCGCCGCCTGTTTCCAGTTCCAGCCGCATCATGGCGTGAGACGTCAAACGCCCCACCTGAAAAGGCGGGGCGTGCGGAGATCCGGACTCACGCATGAGAGGTTTCTGGAAATCCAGACGCGGGTCTCAGCTGGCGTAGAGCAGGCGCGCGCGGATCGTCCCGCTGATCGCCTTCATTTCCTCGAGCACCGCCCCGGCATCGCCGCTGCAGCCATCCGCCTCGACGACAACATAGCCAAGCTCGCCTTCCGTCTGCAGATATTGGGCAGCAATATTGACGCCATGGCGCGAAAAGATCTGGTTCAGCGCATTCATCATGCCCGGCACATTCTGATGAACGTGGATGAAGCGCGTGCCCTGCGCCCGCGACGGCAGCTGCACCTGCGGGAAATTCACCGCACCCACCGTGGAGCCGGCGTCGCTATATTCCACCAGCTTGCGCGCGACCTCGGCACCGATGCGCTCCTGCGCCTCTTCGGTCGAGCCGCCGATGTGCGGGGTGATGATGACATTCGGCAGGCCCTGAATCGGCGCGATGAACTTTTCGCTGTTCGAGCCGGGCTCGACCGGAAACACATCGACGGCCGCGCCAGCGAGGTGCTTCGAGCGCAGCGCCGCGGCCAGCGCGTCGAGATCGACGACCGTGCCGCGGGCATTGTTGATGAGATAGGAGCCCGTCTTCATCTTGGCGAGCTGCTCGGCACCGATCATGTTCGCCGTCGCCGGCGTCTCGGGCACATGCAGGCTGACGACATCGGCGAGCCGCAGCAATTCGTCGAGACTTTCCACCGGCTCGGTATTGCCGTGGCGCAGCTTGTCGGTCACGTCGAAATAAATGACGCGCATGCCCATGGCCTCAGCCAGCGTCGAGAGCTGACTGCCGATGCTGCCATAGCCGACAATGCCCAGCGTCTTGCCGCGCACCTCGATGGAGCCGGTCGCCGACTTGTCCCAGCCGCCGTCATGGGCTGCGACGGAGCGCGGGAAGATGCGGCGGAACAGCATGACGATCTCGCCGATGACGAGTTCCGCCACGCTGCGGGTGTTGGAAAAGGGCGCGTTGAAGACCGGGATGCCGCGCCGTTGTGCAGCGTCGAGATCGACCTGGTTCGTCCCCACGCTGAAGCAGCCCACCGCGATGAGTTTTTCCGCCCTGGCAAAGACCGCATCGGTGAGCTGGGTGCGCGAGCGGATGCCGATGATATGGGCGTTGCGGATGGCCTCGTCCAACGCGTCCCCATCGAGCGCCGTCATCAGGCGCGTCGTGC
>CAIWVR010000327.1 GCA_903916165.1 uncultured Hyphomicrobiales bacterium
ATCAGTGGATGCTCTACGATCAGGAAAGCCCCAATGCGAGCGGGGCGCGCGGGCTCTGCCGCGGGGCCCTCTACAGCCAGGACGGCCAGTTGATTGCCTCTGTGATGCAAGAAGGCCTGATCAGACAAAAGGCACCCTGATCCAGTGCCGAATTATTGCGCAGAACGCGACGGCTTTGTGCTCATTTATTTTGCATGAGATGGGAAAAGCGACAGCCTGGCCTTGGGTAAAGCTGATTTCTCGCTGTTTTTCTGACCCGCATCTCCCGAACGGCACTTGGCACGAGGCTTGAATTGCACAGGTGAGCTTGGTCGCCTGTTTGCAGCAATCGGCCAGGCCAGGAACGCGCCGGAAGGGGCGTCAGGTTTGACGCGGAACGACGGCCAACCAGGGAAACCGAGATGAAAATTGTGATGGCGATAATCAAGCCGTTCAAGCTTGACGAGGTGCGCGACGCGCTCACCGCCGTCGGCGTGCACGGCCTCACGGTCACCGAAGTCAAGGGCTATGGCCGTCAGAAGGGTCACACGGAAATCTACCGTGGGGCGGAATATGCGGTCAGCTTCCTGCCGAAGCTAAAGATTGAGGTCGCGATCGCCTCCGATCTCAGCGATCGCGTTGTCGAAGCCATCGTCTCGGCGGCCCGCACCGGCCAGATTGGCGACGGCAAGATCTTCGTCAGCTCGCTTGAACAGGCGATTCGCATTCGCACCGGCGAAAAGGACACGGATGCGCTCTGACGTCTCCATTCGTTTGCTTCAGGAGTTCAAAATGAAATCCCTTTCCATACTCAAGTCAGCTGGATGCGCCATCGGCGCCGGGCTGACGTCACTGGCGGTGTCCGCCAGCGTGGCCTTGGCCCAGGCGCCGGCTGCACCCGTTCCCAATAAGGGCGATACCGCCTGGATGATTGTCGCCACGCTGCTCGTCCTGATGATGTCGATTCCGGGCCTCGCCTTGTTCTATGGCGGTCTTGTGCGCTCGAAGAACATGCTGTCGGTCCTCAGCCAGGTCTTCATGATCGTCTCGCTCGTCTCGATCCTCTGGGTCATGTACGGCTATTCGCTCGCTTTCACCAACGGCGGAAGCCTGAACGATTATGTGGGTGGCCTGTCCAAGGCTTTCCTCATCGGCATCACGCCCGATTCGACGGCCGCCACCTTCTCGAACGGTGTCGTCATTCCTGAATATATCTACATGGCCTTCCAGATGACCTTCGCCTGCATCACGCCGGCGCTGATCGTCGGTGCCTTCGCCGAGCGCATCAAATTCTCGGCGCTGCTCGTTTTCGTGACGCTCTGGGTCACGCTGATCTATTTCCCCATCGCGCACATGGTCTGGTACTGGGGCGGCCCGGATGCCATCGGCGACGCAGCCAAGGCTGTGGCTGCTGCCGCTGACGACGCGGCCAGGACCGTCGCCAAGGCCAAGCTTGAAGAGGTCAAGGCTGACGCCGGTCTCGTCTTCAGTTGGGGCGCTCTCGACTTTGCGGGCGGCACGGTGGTTCACATCAACGCCGGCATCGCCGGTCTGGTTGGTGCCCTGATGCTCGGCAAGCGCGTCGGTTACCCGCGTGAAGCCATGGCACCGCATTCGCTGACCATGACCATGATCGGGGCTGCGCTCTTGTGGGTGGGTTGGTTCGGCTTCAACGCCGGCTCGAACCTCGAAGCCAATGGCACGACTGCTCTCGCCTTCGTCAACACATTCGTTGCAGCGTCCGCCGCCTCCCTGGCCTGGCTGTTTGTCGAATGGGGCACCAAGGGCAAGCCGTCGCTTCTCGGCATGGTCTCTGGCGCGGTTGCCGGTCTTGTTGCAATCACCCCCGCATCCGGCTTTGCCGGCCCGATGGGCTCCATCGTCCTCGGCGCTTTCGCGGCGGTTGTCTGTTTCTTCTTCGTCGCGGTGGTGAAGAACAAGTTCGGCTATGACGATTCCCTCGATGTGTTCGGCATTCACTGCATTGGCGGCATCATCGGCGCCATCGCCACTGGCGTCCTGGTCAACCAGGCTCTGGGCGGCACGGGCATTGCGGATTACGAAGCCAAGCCCGGCGAATTGTCGATCGCAGCTTATGAACTCGCTCCGGCGGTGATTGCGCAATTGAAGGCCGTCGGCCTGACGCTGGCCTGGTCCGGCATCGGTTCAGCAATCCTCTACAAGGTTGTCGATCTGGTGATCGGCCTGCGGGTTCCGATTGACTCCGAGCGCGAAGGCCTTGATCTCGCCGAACATGGCGAACGTGCCTACAACATGTAATCGGCCAGAACTGGGCTGACACGACGGCGGCGCTTCGGTGCCGCCGTTTTGCGTTTCAATGCGAGGAATTGGGCTCAGGGTTAATCCGCCCTTAACCCGCCGGCCGTAGCTTCCATCCGATCTGTTCGGCTCGCCAGTGGCCGAGCTCAATACGCCCGGATTCGGTGCAGGAGCGATGCGGACAACGGCCTATTCATCGACGCCCTTCCTGCCCGATCCGGTCCGGGAATTCATGATCCGCCGCGTCGCGGAAATGACGGGGCTCGTGCTGATCCTGAGCAGTGCCGCACTGGCAACCGCGCTGATGACCTGGTCGGTCCAGGACCCAAGCCTGAACCATGCGACCTCCGCACCTACCCGCAACTGGCTGGGATCGGCAGGCGCGATCTCCGCTGACCTCGTCATGCAATTATTCGGTCTCGCCAGTGTTGTGCTGCTCGTGCCCGTGGCGTCATGGGCGTGGAGACTGATGACCGCCCGGCGGCTGGAGCGCATGGGCCTGCGCGTGCTGCTGTGGGGACTTGGCACCATTGCTGCCGCTGCTGTCTTTGCGCTTCTTCCAATTACCGATCACTGGCCGCTTCCGACCGGCCTTGGCGGCGTCATCGGAGATGGCCTCCTCTCCCTGCCACGTCGCTTCGGCGGCGAGGCTGGCCTGCCGATCACCTTTGCCGGTCTCATTGCAGCTGGCGTCGCCCTGCTTTCCGTCAGCGCTGCATCAGGCTTTGGTATTTCCAGCGCCTATCCAGTCCATGATGGATCGGAATCAGAGATGGAGGCCGACCGGAAACAAGCAGACGACGAGGACGACCTGTCCGGCGAACCCGGCTTTGGCCTGATTTCCCTCGGGGCTGCCATCCACGGGCTGCTCAGCATCAAGTCTGCGCTCACGCGCGCGCTCGGACATCGCCCCCCCGCCCCGCAAGTGGTCACGCGATCGCGCCGCGAGCCCGCGATCACGGACCCGTCCGCGAGCCGCCCGCGCCGCGTCGAGCCGACGATGAATGCCGCGCCTGTGAAGGTTGCACCTGCCGACCATTTCGATGATGAAGACGACGATGTCGACGACGCCCCGGCCCGTGGCCCGGCCAGCACGCGCATCACCGCCCCCGCGCCCGCCATCAAGACGGGCAAGCGAGCCATCCGCGAGGCCCAGCCATCGCTCCTGAAGGGCAATGAATACGAACTGCCGCCGCTGCTCTTGCTTGCGGAAGCGAAAAAGCAGGCGGTGACCAAGATCTCGGAGGATGCGCTCGAGCAGAATGCGCGCCTGCTGGAGGGCGTCCTCGACGATTTCGGCGTCAAGGGAGAGATCATCAACGTTCGACCGGGACCGGTTGTCACGCTTTATGAACTCGAGCCGGCGCCCGGCATCAAATCGTCCCGCGTCATCGGCCTTGCCGATGATATTGCGCGATCGATGTCGGCAATCTCGGCGCGCGTCGCCGTTGTTCAGGGCCGGAATGCGATCGGCATCGAGCTTCCCAACCAGCGTCGGGAAACCGTTTTCCTGCGTGAACTCCTGTCGTCCGAAGATTTCGAGAAGAGCAAGCACCGGCTGGCGATCGCCCTTGGAAAAACCATTGGTGGCGAACCGGTGATCGTCGATCTCGCGCGCATGCCGCACCTTCTTGTCGCCGGCACGACCGGCTCGGGCAAGTCTGTCGCGATCAACACGATGATCCTGTCGTTGCTCTACCGGCTGCGTCCGGAAGAATGCCGCCTCATCATGGTCGATCCGAAAATGCTGGAGCTTTCCGTCTACGACGGGATTCCGCATCTGCTGACGCCCGTCGTCACCGACCCGAAGAAGGCAGTCGTTGCTTTGAAATGGGCGGTCCGCGAGATGGAGGACCGCTACAAGAAGATGTCGAAGGTCGGCGTCCGCAACATCGACGGCTTCAACGCACGTGTCGCAGAAGCTGCCGCCAAGGGGCAGGTCATCACGCGCACCGTGCAGACCGGCTACGACCGCGAGACGGGCGAAGCCGTCTATGAAAAGGAAGAGATGGACCTCTCTCCGCTGCCCTTCATCGTCGTCATCGTCGACGAGATGGCAGACCTGATGATGGTGGCGGGCAAGGACATCGAAGGCGCGATCCAGCGTCTTGCACAAATGGCACGCGCCGCCGGCATCCACCTGATCATGGCGACACAGCGACCATCCGTGGACGTGATCACCGGCACGATCAAGGCAAACTTCCCGACCCGCATCTCTTTCCAGGTCACATCCAAGATCGACAGCCGCACCATTCTTGGTGAACAAGGTGCCGAGCAATTGCTCGGTCAGGGCGATATGCTCTACATGGCCGGTGGCGGCCGGATTTCGCGCGTGCATGGACCCTTCGTCACCGACGAAGAGGTCGAGAAAATCGTCTCCCATCTCAAGATGCAGGGCCAGCCGGAATATCTCGACGCGATCACATCGGAGGATGAACCGGGCGGCGAAGATGCGCCTCCACCCGGCAGCATGGATGCGGATGAATCCAGCGATCTTTACGACCGGGCGGTCAATATCGTTCTTCGGGACAGGAAATGCTCGACCAGCTACATCCAGCGACGGCTTTCCGTCGGCTACAACAAGGCGGCCTCACTGGTTGAACGGATGGAGCAGGAAGGCGTCGTCGGCGCTGCCAACCACGCTGGAAAACGTGAAATCCTCGTGGGTGGCGGTATAGACCGAGGCGCATTCGACGCAGATCCTGATTGAACTGCTCGTCTTAGATTTGCCATCGGGCTGGTCTAACCCGATTCGGCCACAGCAAGAGGAACGAACCCCGCATGTCGTCTGTCCGACTTGTCAGCCTGATCTGCCTCACCCTCGCCCTCTCGGGTGAGGCCGTTGCCCAATCGGCTGCCCCCACGAAACTCGCACCCCCGGCAGCGCCCGCCAGCAAGGCGATCTCCAAGCAAGCTCCCGGGGCTGCGGTACAAACCAACATGGACCCCGCGACATCCATCGCCAGGGCAAACAGCTATTTCAATTCCCATCTGACCATGGTCGCAGATTTCGTTCAGCTGAGCGCTGATGGCCGGCGTAGCGGCGGCACCTTGTACCTTCAGCGACCCGGAAAATTGCGTTTCGAATATGCGCACCCCGCCACGCTTGAGATCATCGCCGACGGCACGTCCGTTGCGATTCGTGATCGCAAACTGGCGACGCAGGACGTCTATTTCATTGGTCAGACCCCGCTTAAATTTCTCCTGAAGGAGCGGATTGATCTGGGTCGCGACACCAAGGTGCTGGATGTCCGCGCCGACGACAAATCAGTCACAATCCTCGTCGAGGACAAGGTGGCTTTCAGCGGAACCTCGCGCATCCGGCTTGTCTTCGACACGGCCACGTTCCATTTGAAACAATGGACGGTCACGGATCCACAGGGTTACGAAACGCTGGTGTCGCTGTCGAACGTGGATCTGGCACAAAAGCCTGACCAGCAATTGTTCAAGATCAACTACGAAAAGTTCAACTGAGACCCCGCGCATCCAACCCTATGGCAAACGCCGGTTATGGGGTTGATGCGCGGCTCCGTTTGTGCGACCCACAAGCCGACAATGAGGTGGCTGGTGGCTTTCAAGATTGCAACCTGGAACATAAATTCCGTTCGCCTGAGAATGCCGCTCGTGCTGCGCTATCTGGAGAGCCACCAACCTGATGTTCTTTGCCTTCAGGAGACAAAGTGCCGGGACGGTGAATTCCCCTCCGGTGATCTGAGATCGGCCGGCTATGAGCACATCGCCATCCATGGCCAAAAGGGCTATCACGGCGTCGCCATTGTCTCCCGGCATCCGCTGACGCAAATTGATCGCCACGATTTCTGCGCCAAGGGCGACGCCCGCCATATTGCCGCAAGGGTGTCGACCGGCTCACGCGACATCTCGATTCATAATTTCTACGTGCCGGCCGGGGGCGATATCGCGGATCCCGAGCTCAATCCAAAGTTTGCCCACAAATTGGGGTTTCTCGACGAAATGGCGGCCTGGATCGCGCAGGACCGCCTGGCGCAAACTGCGTCGGTCCTGGTCGGCGACCTGAACATCGCGCCGCTCGAAGCTGACGTCTGGAATCATAAGGCTCTGGTGAAGGTGGTCAGCCACACGCCCGTCGAGATCGAGCGGCTCCGGACGGTCTTCGAAGCCGGCCCCTGGGTCGATGCATTGCGTGCCAAAGTCCCGCCGAGCGAAAAACTATACACATGGTGGAGCTATCGATCGCCGAATTGGGAGAGCGCCAACAAGGGACGCCGTCTCGACCATGTCTGGATCAGCCCGGACCTCGAGGACTCCCTGACCGGGCTGGATATCCTCAAGGATGCGCGCGGTTGGGATCGCCCCTCGGACCATGTCCCGGTGATGATCTCGCTGGTGCCGTGATCAGGCCAGCAAGCCCTGATCTGACGCCAGCCCGCCAGTAAAGCGCGAAAGGCGGGCCTCCAACGAAGCCCGAACCCGGATCGCACTCTTGGGGTGCTCTTTCAGAACGCGATGAAAGACTGTTCGCGGGATCTTCAGGACCGTCGACGGCTCGCGCGCGGTCACGGTTGCCGGGCGCTCAGTCGCCGTGAGAAGCGCCATTTCGCCAATGAGACTATAGGGGGAGATCACCAATGCGGTGCTGTCCCGATGCGAGGGGGCGTCTATCTGGAAAGATCCCGAGAGGACCAGAAATCCGGAATCGGACACTTCGCTGCGACGAAACAGGATATCGCCCTTGCGAAGGATCTTGGTCTCGGCCGAAAACGCCAGCAGCCTCAAGGCATCCGGCTCCATCTCCTGAAAGATCGGGAGCCGGGCCATGTCACGGATGTCGTCTTCGAGCGCCATGTTCAGCCACACTGGTTTGACGAATTATGGCACCAGCTTATATCCGCCGGCATCGGTCACCAAGAGCTGCGCATTGGCCGGATTGGCTTCGATCTTTTGCCGCAGGCGATAAATATGCGTCTCCAGCGTGTGCGTGGTCACGGCGGCATTATAGCCCCAGACTTCGCGCAAGAGGACATCACGGGTCACGACCTGTTGCCCGGCCCGGTACAGGAACCGGAGAATGGCGGTTTCCTTCTCGGTGAGGCGCAACTTGCCACCCTTCTCATTGGTGAGCAGCTTCGACCCCGGCCGGAACGTATATTGACCGATCCGGAACACTGCGTCGTCACTGGCCTCATGCTGGCGCATATGGGCACGAATGCGCGCCAGCAGAACGGCGAAGCGGAAAGGCTTGGCCACATAATCATTGGCCCCCGAATCCAGACCGATCACCGCATCCTCTTCGGTATCATGACCGGTCAACATGATGATCGGGCTCTTGAACCCGGCTTCGCGAAGCAATTTCACCGCCTGCCGGCCATCCATGTCCGGCAACCCCACGTCCATCAACAAAAGGTCGGGGGCTTCCGATTTGGCGGCTGCGATGGCACCCTCCGCGGTCTCCGCCTGCACAACCGTGAATTCGGGATGAAAGGCCAACTGCTCGGCAAGTGCGCCGCGGAGGTCGGGATCGTCATCGGCGATCAGAATCTTGCGGACCTGTGACATATGTTGTGTTCCACCCTGCGTGTCCACGATACCTAATACGCAAAGATCGGCTATTCCAGATCATGCGGACCCGTTTGTGAGCAAATTGAACCTTGGTGCGATGGTGAAACCAGATCCTGTCCCGCGCCAGACATCATCCCGGCAGGTCACGACCCTCGTCGTTCGTCGACGCGCCATCCCGGATGCTCCCCATCTCGCGCGACTTCAGGCAGGCCAGACGACCATTCTCGCCGCGATCGGCAAAGCTGGCGTGACGTGCCAGAAGCGGGAAGGCGATCATGCAACGCCGGTCGGCCGCTATGGTCTGAACCGACCCCTTTTCCGGGCAGATCGCCTGCCGAGGATCCGCACTCTCTGCGGATCTCTGGCGATCAGGCCAGTCATGGGCTGGTGTGATGATCGCGCGTCTTTTCTTTACAACAGGCCGGTTCGGGCAGGGTTGCCCTACAGCCATGAAAGGCTCTGGCGCGACGACGGCGTTTATGACGTCATCCTGTCGACCTCGCACAATCAGCGCCCACGCATCCGTGGCGCGGGAAGCGCGATATTCCTGCATCTGGCGAGAGCGGGCTACGCAGCCACCGAAGGCTGCGTGGCCGTGAGCCTGCCAGATTTGCGGCGGCTCCTGCCGCGCCTTGGTCGAAAGGTGCGACTTGTGATCGCGCCGTGATCAGACCTGCGTCCGGGTCCCGAAAATGGCCGAGCCGACCCGCACATGGGTGGCCCCAAGCTGGATGCCAAGCTCATAATCCGCGCTCATCCCCATCGACAAAGACGCAATGATGTTGCGCGCGGCGATCTGGGACAGGAGCGCAAAATGCGGGGAGGCCTGCTGGTCGGCAGGCGGAATACACATGAGGCCTTCGATCTCCAGGCCGCAATCGCTGCGGCAAAAAGTGATGAAAGCATCGGCATCCTCCGGCAGAATACCGGCTTTCTGCGGCTCGCGCCCGGTATTCACCTCGATGAACAGCTTTGGTTGACGTGACCCGGCACGGAATTCGCGCGCGAGGGCTTCGGCCAGCCTTGGCCTGTCGAGCGTCTCGATCACGTCGAACAGGGCGAGAGCCTCGCGAAGCTTGTTGGTCTGAAGCGGACCGATCAGGTGAAGCTCCACGGGGCCGAATTCCGTTTTCAGCGCCGGCCACTTCCGCGCGGCCTCCTGGACGCGGTTCTCGCCAAAGATCCGCTCGCCAGCAAGCAGCGCGGCCCTGAGCGCGGGATCCTCCTGGCCCTTGCTGACGCAGACGAGCTGAATGTCTTCAGCCGTTCGACCAGACTCGACGGCTGACCGCGCAATCCGGGACCTGAGCTGATCAAGGCTGGACTCGATCGCCTGCGTCCGGTCTCCGATCGGCCCTTGTGCATGCTGTTCCATTCCATCCTCCTGCCCCGCCGGATTTAGCAGTCCCGGTAGCGGGCGCCTATGGGTGGCTTCTCATTGACCCATGGACGAAAATCATGCTCTCTGCCTAGCAAATTGCTCCGGCGGGGTCGCGTCGGGACACCTCCCGTTTCCAGCCTGAGAAAATCGAACAAACCCATGAGATCCGAGCGTTACAATTCACGCGAAGCTGAAGCGAAATGGCAGAAGACGTGGGCTGAACTCGAGACGTTCCGCACGGATAACAACGACCCGCGCCCGAAATATTATGTGCTTGAAATGTTCCCCTATCCGTCGGGCCGCATCCATATGGGTCACGTCCGCAATTATGCGATGGGCGACGTGGTGGCCCGCTACAAGCGCGCCCGTGGCTTCAACGTCCTGCACCCGATGGGCTGGGATGCCTTCGGCATGCCCGCTGAAAACGCGGCCATGCAGAACAACAGCCACCCGGCCAAATGGACGTATGAGAATATCGCGACCATGCGCGGTCAGCTCAAGTCGATGGGCCTGTCGCTGGACTGGTCGCGCGAGATCGCGACCTGCGATCCGACCTATTACAAGCATCAGCAGAGGCTGTTTCTGGACTTTCTCGACGCCGGTCTGGTCACGCGCAAGAAGTCCAAGGTGAACTGGGATCCCGTCGACCAGACCGTGCTCGCCAATGAACAGGTCATTGATGGCCGGGGTTGGCGCTCCGGCGCGCTGATCGAGCAGCGCGAATTGACGCAATGGTTTTTGAAGATCACGGATTTTGCCGAAGACCTTTCAGCCTCGCTTGCAACGCTCGATCGCTGGCCTGAAAAGGTCCGCCTGATGCAACGCAACTGGATCGGCCGGTCGGAAGGCCTGCGTGTGCGCTTCGCACTGGTGGCCAACACCACGACCGACGCCACAACGATCGAGGTCTATACGACCCGCCCCGACACATTGTTTGGCGCCAAATTCATCGCACTCGCCCCGGATCATCCGATCTCGCTGGCTGTCGGCGCGAAAAACCCGGATATTTCTGCCTTTATCGAAGACTGCCGTCGCATGGGAACGTCGGTCGCCACGCTCGAGACCGCCGAGAAAAAGGGCATGGACACGGGCCTGCGGGTCCAGCACCCGTTTGATGCGGATTGGACCATCCCCGTCTATATCGCGAATTTTGTTCTGCTGGATTATGGCACGGGCGCGATCTTCGGCTGCCCCGCGCATGACCAGCGCGACCTCGACTTCGCGAATCTGAAGGGCCTTGGCGTCACGCCGGTGGTCTGTCCCCCGGATCAGGACCCTGCCGCCCTTCAGATCGACACCACGGCCTTCGATGGCGATGGCGTGATGATCAACTCGCGGTTTCTCGACGGCTTGACGCCCGATGCGGCGCAGAATGAGGTCGCCAGGCGCCTGGAGACGGTGATCATCGAGGGCAAGCCGCAAGGCGCCCGTCAGGTCAATTTCAAGCTCCGCGACTGGGGGATCTCCCGCCAGCGGTACTGGGGGTGCCCGATCCCGATCATCCATTGCGAGGTCTGCGGCACAACACCCGTACCGATCAGGGATCTCCCCGTGACCTTGCCGGAGGACGTCACATTCGACCGTCCGGGTAATCCGCTCGAGCACCATGCCACGTGGAAACACGTCGCGTGCCCGTCCTGCGGGAAGCCGGCGCGGCGCGAAACCGACACGATGGACACATTTGTCGACTCGTCCTGGTATTATGCGCGTTTCACGGATCCGGCGCTTCTCGACGCGCCGACATCCACCGCCGCCAATCACTGGTTGCCGGTCGACCAATATATTGGCGGCATCGAGCATGCCATCCTGCATCTGCTCTATTCGCGATTCTTTGCCCGCGCGATGCAGAAGACCGGGCATCTGGCGGTGAAGGAGCCCTTCGCCGGGCTGTTCACGCAAGGCATGGTGGTGCACGAGACCTATCGCGCCAGCGACGGCTCGTGGCGGTCGCCCAATGAGATCCGCATCGAAGGCGCTACAGGAAACCGCAGGGCTTTCGCGCTCGAAGATGACGCGCCGATCAGCATCGGCCCCATCGAGAAAATGTCGAAGTCGAAGCGCAATACGGTCGACCCGGACGAGATCATCGGGGCCTATGGTGCCGATACGGCGCGCTGGTTCATGCTGTCCGATTCGCCGCCAGATCGGGACGTGATCTGGAGCGAGGAGGGTGTGCAGGGCGCGGCGCGCTATGTGCAGCAGATCTGGCGGCTGGTGCCGGAACTGTCAGACCTCGCCTCGGGTGC
>CAIWVR010000328.1 GCA_903916165.1 uncultured Hyphomicrobiales bacterium
ACCTTCTCGCAGCGCCATTCAGTGCTGATCGACCAGGAGACGGAAGACCGCTACGTGCCGCTCAACAATGTCCGTGAGGGACAGGCGCGCTACGAGGTCATCAATTCGATGCTCTCTGAAGAAGCCGTGCTCGGGTTCGAATATGGCTATTCGCTCACCGAGCCGAATGCGTTGACCCTGTGGGAAGCCCAGTTTGGCGACTTCGCCAATGGCGCGCAGGTGCTGTTCGACCAGTTCATCTCGTCGGGCGAACGCAAATGGCTGCGCATGTCTGGACTCGTCTGCCTGCTGCCGCATGGCTATGAGGGCCAGGGTCCGGAACATTCCTCGGCCCGGCTCGAACGTTTCCTGCAGATGTGCGCGGAAGACAATATGCAGGTCGCCAATTGCACGACGCCGGCCAATTATTTCCACGTCCTTCGCCGCCAGTTGAAGCGCGATATTCGCAAGCCGCTGATCCTGATGACGCCGAAGTCGCTGCTGCGCCACAAGCGCGCAGTGTCGCGCCTCGACGAACTCGCGACCGGGACCTCGTTCCATCGCCTGCTGTGGGACGATGCGGAGCAGGGCCGTGACGAGAAGACGAAACTCGTCAAGGACGAGAAGATCCGTCGTGTCGTGCTGTGCACCGGCAAGGTCTATTATGATCTCTACGAGGAGCGCGAGAAGCGCGGCATCGACGACGTCTATCTCCTGCGCGTCGAGCAGCTCTATCCGTTCCCGCTCAAGGCGCTTGTCGGCGAATTGTCGCGCTTCAAGAAGGCCGACATCGTCTGGTGCCAGGAAGAGCCCAAGAATATGGGGTCGTGGACCTTCGTCGAGCCCTATCTCGAATGGGTTCTGGGACAGACGGGCGGCAAGACGAAACGTATGCGCTATATCGGTCGTCCGGCCTCCGCTGCCACAGCGACAGGCCTGATGTCCAAGCATCTCGCCCAGCTGAAAGCATTCCTCGACGAGGCCTTCGCGGCCTGACCCACCTTGTTTGACATGAAGGGCCGCGCCTCAGCGCGGGCGTGACGAAAATGGCAGAAATTCGCGTTCCCACTCTCGGCGAGTCCGTCTCGGAAGCCACCATCGGCCGCTGGTTCAAGAAGCCCGGCGATGTCGTGAAGGCTGACGAACCCTTGCTCGAGCTCGAAACCGACAAGGTCACTCTCGAAGTGAATGCGCCGGTTGCTGGCGTGCTGGCGGAAATCACGGCGAAGGACGGCGAGACCGTCGCGCCGGGCGGATTGCTCGGCCAGATCACGGCTGGCGGCGCGGTCGCCGCGCCGGCTCCCGTCGCAGCTGCGCCAGCCGCTGCCGCGCCTGCGCCCGCCAAGACGGCCCCGGCTCCCGCCGCGGCGGGCTCGTCCATGCCGGCTGCGCCCTCAGCCGCCAAGATCGCCGCCGAAAACGGCCTCGACACCAGCGGCGTTGCCGGTTCGGGCAAGCGCGGCCAGGTGCTGAAGGGCGATGTGCTCGCCGCTCTTGCCAACCCGGCTGCTCCGGTGCCTGCTCCGGTCGCGATGCGTGCGCCCTCGCCCGTCGATGATGCGTCGCGC
>CAIWVR010000329.1 GCA_903916165.1 uncultured Hyphomicrobiales bacterium
CCACCCATCATTTCATAGGCTGTCGTCATACCCTGCCCCGTATTGCCGCCCGGGACACTCTGGCCCCGGCACCGCAAACATCGCTATGTTCTGGATCAACAAAATCGGCCGCAGCGTCGCTCCGGCCCATGATCGACGCATGCGTGCCTTCAACGACGCTTCTTGAGCATGATCTCGTTGAACAGTTTCTCCCACTTTTCACCTTGGTCGATCTGCTCTGCCGCATTGACGTAGAGGATTTCCAGGCCGGGAGGCGTCTGAGCGTATTTCTTGTTGGTCGAGAAGAACTCGTGGTTCGAAAGGATCTCCTGCCCGTCGGTGAGCAGCCAGTCCATGAACAGGATCGTTGCGCTGGGATGTGGCGCATTCAGAGCGAGGCCAATGCCGTTCACACGCGCCACCGCGGGTTGCAGGAGGACGGGCGCGACCGGTGCGCCGGACTTGTTGAGCTGGCGCACGCGGAACATATAGGTCGTCACGGCGAAGGGCACTTCTCCGGCTGCGATCAGATTGGCGAGCAAGGTATGGCCCTTGCGCACCTGAAAACCGTTCTTCTCCGAAATGTCGCGGAACAGCTTCAGCCCCTTGGCTTCACCCATATGTTCCACCACGGTGGCGAACCAGTCGGCGTCGCCAGCCTCGACGGCAATCTTGCCCTTCCACTTGGGGTCGAGCAGGTCTTCATAGGTCTTGGGCCAGTCGGATTCCGGAATGCTCTTGGTGTTCACCGCCGCTGTGATGATCTGCAGGCGCGTGCCGAGCCATTCTTTCGGCGCGGCGGCTTGCGGCACCAGTTGCTCGATAACCGGAGACGTGACTGCCTGTAGCAGCTTTTCGCGGTGAAGCGCTTCGAGGCCAGACTGGTCCGTCTCGAAGGCGTCGACCTCGAAGCGCTTGGCGCCATATTCGGTGACGGAGCGGTGGACGATGTCCTCTGAACTCGAGCGCCAGATGTTGATCTTGACGCCGGGATATTTCGCCTCGAATGCGGTTTTCAGGACCGTCATGTCCTGCACGGTCTGGGAAGTGTAGAGGTTGATGACACCTTCCTTCTTGGCGGCCTCGATCAGCTTCTGGGTGCGATCAGCACCCATGTAATTGGCTGCTTCAACCACTTTCGCATTCTGCGCCAGTGCCGGGCTGAAAGCCGTCATGCAGGCAAGAGACAAGCCCGCGAGGCTGGACATGATTTTCATGCATTTCACTCCCTGAAGTCCCCATTCGGGTATCGGGAGGACGTTAGGTCGGGCCAAGCCGATTGGCAAATGTGGAGGACGGAACGCATGAGCGGCCCGCCCTCCGTCGTCAAAGCCTAGCGGCGGCAGACACGATAGCCGGCTGAATTGTAGTAGCAACGTGCGCGATGGTGGTAACGCCGACGCGTCGCGTCGGCGATCACGGCACCGCCGACGCCGCCTATGGCCGCACCAGCCAGCGCACCGCCGCCCGTGCCAGTCGCCGCGCCGCCGATGAGCGCGCCCGCCAAGGCACTGATGCCGGCACCGGTGGCGAGACGCTCCTGTCGGGGCGAGCAAGCCGCAAGTGAAAGGCCCATCAGCGCAATGATTCCAAGTTTGTTCATTTTACGAACTCCTGCAATTTCGTCCGACCCCGAAGCACGATCATTCAAGATCTTTGTTGCGGAGATATGCAAGCTTGACTGCAGTGTTCTTGCTGTTTTGGGGGCTGAAATTGATACAGGTCAATCTTTGGTGGCGCGCCAAATGACATGACGCGCACCACCGCCACGATTTTGGGCGCGCGCCGTTGTTTCCTCAACCTGAAACCCGGCCTTATGCAGACGCTGCGTAAAATTCTGGTTCGTCCCCGATGACCATACGCTGAACACGCCGCCCTGCCGCAGCGCGGCGCGCGCCACGTTCAATCCGCGCAGGCTGTAGAGGGCATCGTTCGACTCGCGTGTCAGCCCTTCCGGACCATTGTCGACGTCGAGCAAAATGGCGTCCCAGATCCCTGGCTTGGCCCGCATGACCTGTCCAACATCGCCGACGTGCACGACGACGCGGGGATCGTCGAGACAGCCGGCAAAGACGGACCCCATGGGGCCGCGCGCCCAGTCTACCACCGCCGGCACGAGTTCGGCGACGGTGACATGCGCCGAAGGGCCGAGTTGGCCAAGCGCGGCACGCAACGTAAACCCCATGCCGAGACCACCGATCAGAACACGAGGCTCCGCCAAATGCGCGAGGCGTGCAATAGAGAGATTGGCCAATGCTTCTTCGGAGCCGCTCAGGCGGCTGTTCATCAACTCGTTCGCGCCAAGCATGATCGAATATTCCGCACCGCGCTGCTTGAGCCGCAGTTCGCCGCCGCCAGGCACCGTTGCCGTTTCGATCAGAACCCAGGGGATCAAGCGTTTGCACTCCATGGCAGATGAGCGCTTTCCCTAGCACAGCTATGGCGGCATGCACGAGCCTTGACCCGGACGCCGCGCACTGCTGCAATGCGACCAATAGCGTCGCGACCAACGCCGATGCCTCCGGGAGGACAACGAAAGATGACGCGACACATCGAGCGCGGCCTTGCAGACCCCTATCTCGACTGGGCGGATGCGCAAGGCGTTCCCATCGTCCAGGATTTCGGCATCGACATTCGCAAGGTGCCGGTTGCGCCATGGGCGCGTTATGGCATGAACGGTGCCTTCTGCCACCTCAAGGGCCGCGACGACTTCATCTCCATTTTTGCCTTCGAAATTCCGCCGGGCGGCAAATCAGCACCGCTGAAGCATATTTGCGAGGAGGTAATCTACGTCATCTCCGGCCACGGCTCGACCAGCGTGACGCTGGTCGACGGGCGCAGGCATTCGTTCGAATGGGGTCCCAAAAGCCTGTTCTCAATTCCACTCAACGCGACGCATCAATATTTCAACGGCTCGGGGCGTGAGCCAGCGCGTTTCGCCTCCGTGAACAATATGGTGTTCACGATGAACTGTTTTCGGGACGAGGATTTCATCTTCAATTGCCCGGTCGAGTTTCCCGAGCGCGCGGGGCGCCCGGATTATTTCGTCGGAGAAGGCGAGTTCATCTCGATCTCGCCGGGACGCCACCAGTGGGAGACGAATTTCGTCCCCGATCTTTCCGGATTCGAGCTGAAGCAATGGGCGGAACGCGGCGCGGGCGGCACAAACCTGCGCTTCCTGCTGACCGAAAACACGATCGGCGCGCACTCAAGCGAAATGCCCGTTGGCACGTACAAGAAGGGCCATCGTCACTTCGATGGAGTCTGCGTCTTCGCCGTCACCGGCCAGGGCTATTCCCTGCTGTGGCGTGATGAGGACCAGGACTTCACGCGCGTCGACTGGGAGCATGGCTGTGTCTATTGCCCGCCCGATTCCATGTTCCACCAGCACTTCAACATCTCGAGAGATCCGTCGCGCTATCTGGCGCTGCAGATCGGCACGGTGCGCTACCCGCTGCTGCAGATGAAGCGCGACATCTGGACAGTCGGCGTCGACAAGAACGTCAAGGAAGGCGGTGCGCAGGTGGAATACGAGGACCAGGATTCACGCGTCCACCAGATCTGGCTGGATGAGATCGCCCGGCATGGCGTTGAGAGCCGCATGGGTCCGTTTATCGACGAAACACTTTTTGCAAGGAAGCCCTGACATGAGCGAACAAGATCCGGGGTTTCTCGACACCAAATTCATGGTCGATTCCTATCTCAACTGGCTGAAGGCCGAGGGTGCCTCGATCGTCAGCGCACCTGCGATCGATCTCCTCACCGTCGATGTGAAGGACTGGGCGCGGTTTGGCATGAAGGCTGCGGTCTGCCACGTCGATGGCCGCTGCGATTTCCTCAGCGCCTTCGTATTCGAACTGGCGGCTGGCGCGTCCTCCGCCCCCATGCGGCACGCCTATGAGGAAGCTTTTTACGTGCTCTCCGGCGCTGGTGAGACAGAGGTCACCTTGTCGAACGGCGAGATCCGAACGGTGACGTGGGACACAAAAAAGCTCTTCGCCGTGCCCGTCAACGCGACGGCGCGCCACCGCGCGACGGGCAGTTCCCCTGCCCGTTTCGTCGCACTAAGCGACTTCCGTTACCTGATGGGGCTTTATCGCAACGAGGCGTTTCTGTTCGGCAATTCCGCGCCGATGCAGGATCGGCAAGCCCGTGCGCTAGCTGCCGGTCTCGTCGCCGATCCACTTTCCGTGCCCGTTTCGCAGGACGAGATGACGCCCGTGCCGCTGGCCGATATGAGCATCGGCGTCGACGTCACCGCTTTGGCATCCAAGCAGTCGACATTGGCGAGGCGGCAGATGCAGGGCCGGCATATATTGGGCGTCGATGGCGCAGGGTTCACCCTGTCTTTCAACACGCAGGAAGCCGAAGCAAAACGCACCGACTGGCGACACGGCATGCTGGTCGGGCTCGGCCCGATGCGTTTCCATCAGCACTTTAACGTGGGTGGTTCTCCGGCCCGCTTTGTGTCGGTTGAACTTGGGTCATTGTCCTCACCGATGTTTCGCAGCCGTCGCGCCGGCTATGGCGACACGCAGGTCTATGCGTCAGGCGCGGCCGTCATCCCGCGCAGCGAGGAGCGGCCGGAGGTCCACGCCGCGCTCTGACGGCGCAACGGGCTCTTCCGGCACCGTGATCGTCGGCTGGCGTCGCAGGAAGGCATAGAGCACGAAAATACCTAATGAGCCGGGCACTATGCCGAGCGAAGGAATGCCCGTCAGGACGACAACCAGCGCGGCGGCAAGGCAGCCCGTCGCCGCGCCGAAGTCCCAGCCCGCCTCCGCGGCGAAATGGAAGCGATAGGCCGTGCCAGAGGTCTTGGCCCGATCATAGACGTAACTCATCAGCACGGGAATATAGACACCCATGACCGCCGCACCTGTGGCGTTGGCGACAGCGGCGGCGATGGGCGACCAGCCCGCGGCGATCCGCAAGGAAAAACCGGCAGCGAGGGCGAGGCTGACCATCGCGAGATAGCGATCTCGCTTTCCGCCATCAATGGCGCGTCCGCAAAACCATGCTCCGGCGGCACCTGCCACTCCGGCGGCGGCATTGGCGAGCCCGAACGCCTCGTAATGAGCGCCGAGCACCACAAACAGCACCATCGGCCATGCCAGCTGCAGACCAGACGCCATCCAGCCATCGGACGCGAAAGCGATGATTGCCTGGCGATCGACCAGCTTCATGGACTGGCAGGCGGACGGCACCGGCCCGGCGTCGAAATTTCGCATCATCAAAAGTGGAATTGCCGAGGCCGCCATTAATGCGGCACCGAGCGCGAAATTCGATGAGGGTCCGAGCCGCTGCATCAGGAGGCCGCCTGTCAGCGGTCCGATCACGCCAGTTGCCGCGCCGACCATCGTGCGCAGGCCCAGCTCCTTGCCGCGCGCGCCAGCTGCCCCGGTCACCGCGACCGCCGCATGATAGACGGGCCAGTAAAGAGATTCTGAAAACGCCACGACCAGCAGCCAGAGCACAAGCCCTGTTGGAGTTTTCGCATAGAAGAAAGGCCAGAACTGCACGGCACCAATCAACGCCCCCAGCGCCACCGCGCGCCTGTAACCGACGTGACGCACGACGCCGAGGCCCGCAAAGCGAAACACGCAACGGATGCCCAGCATGGCCGCGAAGCAGACGAGCGCCTGCGGCAGGCTGAAGCCCTGTTCGAGCAGATAAGCGCCCGCGAACCCGACCGCCGAGGCAAAGGCGAACTGGTACAGCCCATAATGAAGGGTGAGCAGCCGAAACTGACCGGGCGGATGCAAGGCAAGGTCTCCAAGAGTTGCGCATGCCTATCATGCGAGCGGCGACGGAAACATGAAGCGCACGCCTTGCCCACAGCTGCCCGGCGCGATTCTTTGCTGCGACGCACTTTGATTCAGCGCAAAGCGCCGCTAATGAGAGCCTCTATGTTTCCCTCATGCGGAACACAATACCGCATAGCAGAACAAGCGTGTGGCCTTGGCCCCGCTCAGGGAGAGCAGAGATGCTGACCAGAGAACAGAACGCCCTAGTTACCCAGACCGGTTCAGGCACCATGATGGGCGACCTATTCCGCTGCTACTGGCTGCCGATCCTGCTGTCTGAGGAGCTTCCGGAATCCGATTGCCCGCCGGTGCGTGTGAAAATCCTGTCTGAGCGCCTCCTCGCCTTCCGCGATACGAGTGGCAAACTTGGCCTCATCGACGAATTTTGTCCCCATCGCGGTGCGTCCTTGTGGTTTGGCCGCAACGAAGAATGTGGTCTGCGCTGTCCCTATCACGGCTGGAAATTCGACACGTCAGGCCAGTGCGTCGACGTTCCCTCGGAGCCTGCTGAATCGGGCTTTGCGAAGAAGATCAAGCTCACCTCCTATCCCATCATCGAAAAGGGTGGCGTGATCTGGACCTATATGGGCAAGCCGGAAAACATGCCCACTGAACCAAATTATGAATTCTGCACAGTGCCGAAGAAACAGAGCTTCACCTCGAAGCGCCTGCAGGACTGCAACTGGCTGCAAGCGCTTGAGGGTGGCATTGACTCGAGCCATGTCTCGTGGCTGCACAGCGGCGACGTGAAGGCCGACCCGCTCTTCAAGGGCGCAGCCGGGAACAAGTACAACCTCGCCGATCTCGCCCCCGTCTTCGAGGTGATTGAGAGTGACGGAGGCCTGTTCATTGGCGCCCGCCGCATGGCCGAGGATGACCAGTACTACTGGCGCATCACCCCTTGGCTGATGCCCTGCTTCACGGCTGTCCCGCCACGCGGCGACTATCCGATGCATGGGCACTTCTGGGTGCCGATCGATGATGAAAACTGCTTCGCCTGGAGTTTCGACTACCACCCGGTGCGCGAACTGACGCAGGCCGAAGTCGGGCACATGAAGGCCGGCAAGGGCGTCCACTGCAAATATGTGCCCGGCACTTATCGTCCGCTCGCCAACAAGGACAACGATTATCTGATGGATCGCGAGGCGCAGCGGTTGGGCACGGCCTACAGCGGCGTCGCAGGCATCGCCGTTCAGGACTCATCCTTGCAGGAAAGCATGGGGCCGATCGTCGATCGCACAAAGGAAAACCTGGTGGGCTGTGACAACGGCATCATCATGGCGAGACACAAGATCATGCGCGCCGCCATGGCTCTCCGTGAGAAGGGAACCATGCCCACGGCCCGCAAACCCGAACAGCAGGCGGTTCGCGCAACTGCCCTGCTCCTGAAGCGCGATGTCCATTTCAAGGACGGTGCCAAGGAAGCTCTGAAGGCCCGCAAGGGCGTTCCCCAAACGACGGTTTGACCTCCCCGTAAGCCGATCGTACCACTTGGCCGCTGCAGAAATGCAGCGGCCTTTTTCATTTGGCGTTGCCCGGCAGCGTGGCTAAAGTGAGTTTTGGAAAAGCGGCGTGAAGTCCGCGGGTGGGGAAACAAATGTCCGGAGCGCTGGCGGGTATCCGCGTTGTTGAATTCGCCAATTATGTCTCGGGGCCGTATGCGGGGATGCTGCTGGGCGATCTCGGTGCGGATATCGTGAAGGTCGAGGAGCCCACCAAGGGCGATCCCTTCCGCGGCTGGGGCCGCGTGGAATATTCACCGACCTTCGGCTCGGTCAATCGCAACAAGAAAAGCGTTACGATCGATCTCAAGAGCGAGGCCGGCAAGGCTGACGCCCGCGACCTCATCCGCACGGCCGATGTCGTGATCGAGAATTTCCGCGTCGGCACCATGGATCGTCTCGGCCTCGGTTACGAAGCGATGCGCACCGCCAATCCCGGCGTCATCTGGTGCTCGATCACAGGCTATGGCTCGGATGGTCCCTATGCCATGCGCCCCGGCTATGACACGGTCGGACAGGCGACGAGCGGTCTGCTCAGCCTGCTGACCGACGTGTCCGACCCCAAGCCCATGGGTATTTCGCTCTCCGATCATCTCGCTGGCATCACGGCCACCAATGGCATTCTCGCAGCTGTCATCGCGCGCGGGCGCACCGGGCGCGGCCAATTGGTCGAGACGTCGCTGCTGGAGTCGACGCTGTCCTTCTGCGGCGAAAATGCCGCCCGCTTCTTTGAAAATGGCAAGGTGCCGGGCCGCGCGACGCGCACGCATCAGGCGCAGGTCTATGCCTTCACCGCGCAGGACGGGAAAGCCTTCGTCGTGCATCTGTCGTCGCCGACGAAATTCTGGGTCGCATTGACCGGCGTCGCCGGGCATCCGGAATGGGTCGACGACGTCCGCTTCAAGACGAAGGAAACCCGCGGCAAAAATTATGACGCGCTGCACGCAGCACTGTCGGACGTCTTCCGTGCCAACACCCGCGCCTATTGGATGGAAAAATTACTGGCCGCCGATGTTCCCTCGGCACCGCTCAACACGCTGGACGATGTGTTCTCCGATCCGCAGGTCGAGCATCTAAAAATGCGCGTCGACGTGCCCCATCCCAAGCTTGGCATGGTCGGCTATGTGCGCAATGGCCTGCGCATGTCGGACACGCCGACGGCCGTCAACACATGTTCGCCGGAACTCGGCGAACACAACGACGAAATTCTCGGACCGCTGCGCGCAGCCCGCGCCTAACAACACAAGACGTTACAAGGGAGGAAGATGTGAGGCGCACGATACTCTGCATCGCAGCCATGCTGGCACCCGTCTTCGCGCAGGCGCAGACCGCAGCCGATTTTTTTAAGGCTCGCAAGATGACCATCGTCACGTCGGCCTCGGTCGGCGGCGGCTACGACCAATATGCGCGACTGCTGTCCCGCCACATGCCCAAGCATATTCCAGGCGCACCCTCCATGGTGGTTCAGAACATGCCGGGTGCCGAGGGCATCAAGGCCGCGAATTATCTCTACTCGGTCGCGCCGCGGGATGGTTCGGTGGTCGGTGGATTGCAACGCAACACCGGCCTTGCGAAATTTTACCATCCTGACAATTCCAACGCGAACTTTGATGCACGCAAATTCACCTGGCTCGGTTCAACGCAGCAGGAAATCGGCTTCTTTCTGGCGCGCACCGCGACAGGCGTGAAGGGGCTCGAAGAGTTGAAGACGAAGGAAATCACAGTTTCTTCCACGTCGCGCAATTCGCCGAGCTCGATCTATCCGCGCCTTCTGAATGCCCTTTACGGCACGAAGATCCGCGTCATTGAGGGCTATGACGGGTCGCAGGCCTCCCTGCTCGCCATTGAACGCGCCGAGGTCGACGGGCACATTTCCGGCGGCACGTCGGCGGCGTTCCGCGCGCGCTATCGCCCTTGGGAAGTGGCTGGACAGGTCGCCATCATCATGCAGCTCGGCATGGAGCGCGACCACGAATATCCCAACGTGCCGACGGCACTTGAACTCGCGCCGAACGACACGGCGCGCAAGATCTTCGAGATTGCCTTCGTCGAACAGGTCATGGGGCGTCCCTTCGTGATCCCGCCGGAGGTGCCGCCCGATCGCGTAGCCGTGCTGCGCAAGGCCTTCGACGCTACAATGATCGACAAGGAATTTTTAGAAGAAGCCGCCAAGCAGGGCGCGGAAATCGATCCTGTAACCGGCGCGCGCATCAATGAATTGCTGGACAAGGTCTATACGGCCCCCGCCGACCTTGCCCAGCGTGTCCGCGACCTCGTGCAATAAGAGCTGACATGAACGCACCCAACATCGTCCCGTCGCGCGAATTGCGCGACACCTGCGCCATTGTCGGGACGGCCACCAGCCGCCTCGGCCGCGTGCCCGGCGTTTCCAGTCTCGACCTCATCGTTGAGGCGATCCGCAACGCGCTCGATGACGCGGGGCTCAAGGCCTCCGACATCGACGGCGTGCTGTGTCGCGGCCCTGATGATTCCTATTCACACCACCAGCTTGTCGCCGAACGGCTGGGTGTCAATGCACGTTTTGGCACGACGCTGACCAATGGTGGCGCGAGCCAGATCATGTCCGTCGCGCTTGCCGTCATGGCGATTCGTTTCGGGCTGGCCAACACCATCGTCTGCGGCTTCGGCCGGGACACCTGGTCTCGCACCCACAAGAGCGAGGAGGCGCGTGTCAAGAACGAGACGCGGCCCGAGTCAATGCTGGCGCGCGAGTTCGGTCCGGAATATGGCTATTTCGGTGCCACCGCCGCGCATGGCTTTGGTGCGACCCGCCACATGCATCTCTACGGTACGACGCGCGACCAGTTCGGCGAAATCGCCGTCGCCTTTCGCGAACATGCCCTGCGCAACCCTGATGCGCAGATGAAAAAGCCGCTATCGATCGAGGATTATCACGCTGGCAAGCTGATCGTCTCGCCGTTCGGCATGTTCGACTGCAGCCTGCGCTCGGATGCAGCCGGCGCTGTCATCGTCACCAGCGCCACGCGCGCGAAAGATCTGAGGCAGCCGCCCGTGCTGATCAAGGGTTTTGGCACGCACAATAACACGCGCGGCTGGTTTCAGGACGACAACATGGTCGTCACCGCCGCCAAACAGGCAGGCGAAGCCGCCTATGCGATGGCAGGCCTTGGCCCCAGAGACGTCGACACGGCACAGATCTACGACTGCTTCACCTATATGGTGCTAACGCAGCTCGAGGATTACGGTTTCTGCAAGAAGGGCGAAGGCGGCCCCTTTGTCGCGTCGGGCGCGCTGCGTCTGGGCGGCGCCCTGCCCTGCAACACGTCCGGTGGCCAGCTCTCGGAGGCGCATTGCGAAGGCATGCTGCAGATCGTCGAGGGCGTGCGCCAGATGCGTCACACCTATCCGGAAAACCGCCAGGTGAAAGATGCGGAAATTGCGCTGATTTCCGGCCATGGCGGCAATCAGGTTTGCCATTCCACTCTCATTCTGGGGCGCGCATGATGAGCGACACCATTCCGAAGCCCAATCAGAAACCCAAGCCCCGGCCCGCGCCGGAATCGCTTCCCTACTGGAAGGCTGCGCACGAGCATCGCCTGTCGATTCCGAAATGCGACTCCTGTGAGAAATTCTGGTTTCCGCCATCCAACGCATGCAGGCATTGCCTGTCGCCGAACTTTCATTTTGAGGACGTCTCCGGACGCGGCAAGGTTTATTCCTTTGTCACCTTCCACCGCGTCTATCGTCCTGCCTTCGAGCAGGAGGTGC
>CAIWVR010000330.1 GCA_903916165.1 uncultured Hyphomicrobiales bacterium
CGAAAAGACACCAATTAACAGTCTCCGCGTGAATTGGTTACTCTGCCTCAGTCCGAAAGCCAGATTCGTCGTTGTTCGGCGTAAATGGATTGAAATAGTCAATAGCATTATGGAGATTTCAGCCAACCATACTTACAAGGTTGGTTTCAGGAATTACCACGCTTGGTGGGGCCATGACTATTTAAAAGTTAAAAGTCTACTTGACCGGAATCCCTTTGATCTGGCTTCTCAAACGTTCAGGAGTTTTATTGAAGAACGACTGATAGCTAAGGATTTTTCTGCTGTAGATATCAACATGGCAGTGTTTGAGGTGATCGCGAGTAAGGTGGCCATCGACCGTGCTCTGACAGAGAACAACATGACGGAAGATGACTACGTTGAGATAGAATACGGCCGTTTCATAAAAGATCCATTTGCCGAGATCAATCGCGTCATTAAATGGCTAAAGAGAGGAGAGGAGCCCAAGCTTCTGCCAACCGCATTTTCCCAGGTGAAACTGCGCGTCAAGTCAAATCAGATGTCCGAGCACGAAGTTATCGGCAAGATCCACTCGGATCTACGTAACAAAATGTACTACCTTTGAGTGATTGTTTTCCCTGAGTTTCGTGCGGTCCGGACGTACTATTTTTCGTTTCACTAAACGGCTCATTTTTCCTAACCTGAAGTAGTGACGTGGGCGCTTTCTACTAGCAGATTTGGGCGCACGGTCGTTCAATCAAGGACCTGGATCCGCGACTCTCCCTTCGGCCAGCCGACCTCCACATGGTGCTCGCTTCGGTACTGTATCGCCAACCTCCCGCAAACTAAATTGCAAGTTGGATTGCCCCAAACCTAACCAAGCTGAAGCCTCAGGGCTGACACATCGCTTATTGTTTTTCATCGACGAGTGCTGGTCCATCGCCAGCCCAGCCCATACCAGCTCGGAGGAGCCACAGATTGCCTAAGTTCGGGTGTATCAAGTATTATTGCTGGTTAACGTTATTAGATTGTCCTATTATTTTTGTATTTAGGGATATTAAGTATCCATTAAGACAATCTGAACTGAAACGGGTGTTCTTCGATCATGCCGACTCTTGTGCAGCGGATTGAGTTCTTGAAAAAGTTTTGGGTAAAATGGCGTGAATCTGTTCGCTCTACTTCATAAACGGGACATTTTGATAGATTTCCGGGTTGATGCCTCAATCGAGATCGGCACAGGGCACGTTATGCGCTGCCTAACACTGGCAACGGCTCTTTCCGATCTGGGTGTCCGCTGCCGCTTTATCTGCCGGCCGCACGACGGCAATATGCTCGACGAGATCGCGGCTCGCGGGTTCGAGACGATCGCTCTGCCTCCCATGATTAGTGACTTCGCGACGACCGGCAGCACATTTTCCCATGCCCATTGGCTTGCGACCACGGCCGAGCGCGATGCGCAGGAAACCAAAGACGCGATCTGTGCCGACCCGCCCGCTTGGATGGTTGTCGATCATTATGGCATAGATAGGTCCTGGGAAGTCACGGTCAGCGCAGTCGGCATCAAAATTCTCATAATCGATGATCTCGCCGACCGGCCGCATCACTGCGACGCCCTATTGGATCATGGCCTCGATCACGATCTTGCCGAGTATTCCCCGCTAGTTCCCCTCCAAACAACTTGTTTCTTTGGCCCGCAGTACGCCCTTTTACGCCCCGAATTTGCAAAGCTGCGCTCTGTCAGCTTGGCTCGTAGACAGTCGCCGTCACTCAACCGCCTGCTCATCTCCATGGGAGGGGTTGACAAGGACAATGCCACTGGCCGAGTCCTTGCTGTCATGGCCAGCAACGTGTGGGCAGAGGCAAGCGAGGTCACCGTTGTGATGGGTCCGCGGGCGCCTTGTCTGGAAGATGTTCGCGCCCAAGCAGCGGCTATGCCCGGCCGGGTCGAGGTACTGGTCGGCACAAGCCGTATGGCAGAACTGATGTATATGGCCGATCTTGCCATCGGCGGCGCAGGGACAACCTCTTGGGAACGATGTTGCCTCGGCTTGCCGAGCGTCGTCCTCGTGCTCGCGGATAACCAGAAAGAGGTTGCCGCCTCGCTCGCCCGTGGCGGCGCGGCATTCGTGGCAAATACCATGTCTGACGTTGCGGCCTACCTTGCCCGCTACCACTCAACCCCCGCCGCACTCGGCGACATTGCAGAAATGTCGCGCAGGGCCGCCCGGATCACTGATGGGCGCGGGGCGGCCAAGGTCGCATCATTCATGGTATCGCAGATCGGGCGCTTATCGCCCACCACCGCGGACAGATATCCGGGAGCTGACGAAGAAAATGAACTGGCGGGCGACAGCAATTGACGATGCCTTGCATCAACAGCAACTATCGCGCTCGATTGGCCCCCCTGCCGCGAGCTGCAAGCTGGCTGCGCCCTCTTACCGACCGCATGAAGCACGAATGACGACCGATCACGTCAAGGTTCTCTGCATTGTCGACTACTTCCTCCCCGGCTTCAAAGGCGGCGGACCGCTTCGGACGATCGCAAATATGAGGCCGTTGCTAACCGGAGACGTAGAGCTTGCAGTTTTCACGCGTGATCGCGATCTCGGTGCCGATACTCCCTATGACGGCCTCCCGGCTGACTGTTGGATCCAAACCCCCACCGGACCAATCTATTACGCCAGCCCTGACATGTTTGGCGTACGTGGGCTGCAACATGCGCTGAAGGGACGGACCATTGATCTGCTCTATCTCAACAGTTTTTTTGGGCCGCGCTCCTCCATCCAGCCCTACCTCTGGTCGCGCCGTGCTCTCCCGGCCATGCCCATGCTACTGGCCCCCCGTGGTGAGTTCTCGCTAGGCGCGCTTGCGCTCAAGAAGACCAAGAAACGAGCATACCTCATGCTAGCCCGAGCTCTTGGGCTGTATGGCGATATTCTTTGGCATGCCTCGTCAGAAGCTGAAAAAGTAGACATACTGCGTCAGTTCCCGAAGGCAACTGTTGTGCACTTGGCCGAGGATCCGGTGCAATTGGAAGCCAACCCGCCCGCGCCGGGGCCGGACCCCAACCGAGACGGGACCTTGCGCACCGTCTTCATCTCGCGGATCTCTCCGATGAAAAACCTTGATGGTCTCTTGCGGATCCTTGCCACCCTGTCGCGTCCGATCCGGCTCGACATTTATGGTCCGATTGAGGATCGGGCCTATTGGGCATCCTGCGAAGCCCTGATCGCAAAGCTACCGCCGCACATTCAGGTGAGCTGGAGAGGCGAACTCGAACCGGATGCTGTCTCGCCAGCTTTTGGCAATTATGACCTCTTCGCCTTCCCGACCCTTGGCGAAAACTTCGGCCACGTCATTTTCGAGGCACTTAGGGCCGGTACCCCAGTTCTGATCAGCGACCAGACACCGTGGGCGTCCGATGCCTCGGGTGCGCTCACGGCGGTTGCCCTGCACGACACCGGAACTTGGCGTGCGCAGCTGCACCAGGCAGCCGACCGCACGGAAAGTGAAAAGGGGCGGTTGCGCCACGCGGCCCGGTCCTACGCCGAGGATTATGCGCGCAGATCTGGCACCCTCGCCAGGAACCTCGCTATGTTCAGGGCCGCCGCAGGCCATGGGCGCGGAATAGCTGCACAACCTCCGCAGAGCAAAAAATGAGTGACCGCCAGGCCTCCGATTTTGCAGGCCATTTCCTGCTCGTTTTCGGGTCACAACTGGTGGTCTTTGCATCGGGCCTAATCAAGGCACTGATCGTTCCGGTGGTGCTCGGTTTGTCTGACTACGGATACTGGCAGATTTATGTATTCTATGCGGCATACGCTGGGGTATTCACCCTCGGCCACAATGACGGGATCTATCTGAAATACGGCGGCCATCGGTTCGAGGATCTGCCGTTCGCCACGCTGAGGGCCTCGAATGTGATGCATCTCCTCTTGCTGGCCCTAGGAGCGGCCATGATCGCAGTGTTCGCTGCAACTGCGACCGATCCAAGGCGAGAAATCGTGTTCTTTTCTCTCGCCGTGAACATCCTTGTTCTGGGAACCACAGGCAACATCTCGCTGTCCCTGCAGGCAGCAAACCGTATGAAAAGCTTTGCCTTTCTGAACGCTGCTGACAAGATCTTCTTCACGTTCGCCCTGCTTGCCCTGTTCGATCATGAGTTGCGGACATTTTGGTACCTGATAGCGGTTGACCTGCTCGGGAAGTTGACAGTTCTGGTCGTGCTGCTTTTTCGCTTCCGGCAACTCTACTTGGGTCCGTTCGCTGGGATCGCAGTGGCATTGACGGAGTTTTGTGAAAATCTGAGATCGGGTATTCAGCTCATGGTCGCGAACCTGTTGGGCATGTTGGTGCTCGGCATTGGGCGGATCATCATCGAGTATTTCGGATCGCTCGAAGACTACTCATATTATGCCTTCGCGACATCACTCGCCAGTGTTGTCTTAATGAGCGTTTCGGCGATGAGCGTAGTGATATATCCGAGCCTGAAAAGGCAGGACCAGGCAAACTATATCCGCTATTTCGAGATGATGAATAAAGCCTATTCGGCGTTCACATTGCTCATGCTGAGCAGCTACTTCCCAGCGATTGCCTTCATTTTGCTTATCGCAAAGAGCTATGCGCCGGTGATCGAATTTCTCAACGTCATCTTCGTCATCACCGCACTCCAGGGCAAGATGCAGCTCTTAAACAATACTTTTTACAACGCGCTGCGCCTCGAAGGGCAGATGCTTCGGGCGAACCTGGTCAGTCTGGTCCTTGCCACAGGATTGTCGGCGCTCGGCTACGCTCTCACCGGTTCATTGTTGGCGATCGCCTATGCCACTCTGCTGACTATGCTCTTCCGGGTTTACGCCTCCGAGATGTTCTTGCGCTGGCGCATGGCGAGGCGACGGGCATGGGGTCCACTCATCGAGGCTGCCGTTCTCGCGAGTTTTCTGTGGATCACCACGTTCATGCCGCCCCTCGCGGCCTTCGTGGTCTGGTCGCTGGCAGGTGCCCTGATCTCGATCCACAAACGTAAGCACTTGGCCCAATTGATGCTTAGAATTGGGAGGCGAGCGCCGTGACGCAGATCACCTTCCTTGTCGGATCTTCTTACCCCGATTTCTCCGCAGTCAGCTATTGTGTCTATCAAGTCCAAAAGTGCCTGACAGAAGAATTCGACGTATCAGTCATTTCGTGTCGAGAAGGTCTGTCGCAGCCTTTGGAGGGGCGCTTCGACAAGATCAATGTCCACCGCATCGAGACAGACTACATGCGCGTGCGCGCCAAAGCCTCCGCTAAAACTGGACGCATGGCCCGTGCACGGCTCTTTCTCCTGCGTCTGCAGGGGGCGGCGCGTCGGCTTCTGTCGTCCGAAACCATCGACAGACCTTTCTTAAGCGAGTATCAGATGCGTCTCGAAAACATGAACCCGCGACCCGAGGTGATCGTCCCCGTCGTCTTTCCGTTTGAGACCGTCCTCGCAGCCCTTGCCTTCAAACGAGCCCACCCCGAAGTAATAGTCATTCCTTACCTGTTCGATGATTTCGTCGATAGCGGCAGTCTGCATGTTCTCAAGCTTGCTCGGTTCCTGAAACGTGGTCGTCACCTGCGTCTGGAGTGCAGAATGCTCGAAGATGCCGACGCCGTGATTTCGATGCACCCGCTTCGGGCGCATTTGGAGCGTAACTTCCCATCCAACTTGCTTGAGAAGATTACCTATCTCGAACACCCCCTGCTAATCCAACCTGGCTCGGCCTGCGTGTCGCGGCATGAAGACGGCGTGACGCGGCTTTGCTATACCGGCTCGCTCATAAACAATGTACGCGATCCATCCTACCTAGTTGCCCTGCTGCGCGCGATACGGCCGGGGCAGACCGTCCAAGCGGATTTCTATGTAATGGGTAATGCCGCCAGAAAGATCCCTACCCAAGCAGGGGGAGGTTCGGTGCAGATCATAAACTACGGCCGGGTGCCCAAGCCCGAGGCCGACGCCGCCGTTTGGAATGCCGATATCCTGATAAACCTGGGCGACGCGCAGGGCAAACAGGTGTCGAGCAAGGTGTTCGAATACATGGCAACCGGCAAGCCGATCGTCCACCTCGCCTATGTTCCCGACGATGCGGTGACCAGTATCCTCGCGAAGTATCCACTTGCTCTCTGTTTGGTGCAGGATCAATGCCGGTTCAAAGAAAACGTGCGTCTCTTTTTGGAGTTCATCACGACAAGACGGCGCGATATGTTGAACTTTGAAACCGTGAAGGCGATCTATCCGGAGGCGTTGCCGGAAACTTCGGCCATGGTGTTTCGTCAGATTTTGATCAGTTCGAAAATAAATATTCTAAGCAGAGTTGGAGAATGAAGCTAAAGGCTGCCCGTTACACCGCAACTCTTATTCTGGCAACCCTGTGCGGTTTCCACAATGACGTCTTCACCCTCTATAGGCGTTGTTGCAGAGCGCCCTTTTGAGGCGTGATTTTCCCTTTCTCACATGGATTCACAATGTGAATCCTCAACTTCAGAGTTCTGCAACAACACCGCTCACATCCCAAGATCGGCGGCACGTCTGCAAGTTAAAATGGAAAGATGCAAAGAAATATGTTCACTAACAAGACCCTGCTAATCACCGGCGGCACCGGGTCTTTCGGTAATGCCGTGCTTCGCCGTTTCTTAGATTCCGACATAGGTGAAATCCGCATTTTCTCGCGCGATGAGAAGAAACAGGACGACATGCGCAGGAGGTACAGGAGCGAAAAGCTCAAGTTCTACATCGGCGACGTGCGCGACTTCCAGTCGGTAACAAATGCCGTGCGAAGAGTAGACTTTATCTATCACGCCGCCGCGCTCAAGCAAGTGCCATCGTGTGAATTCTACCCGCTTGAGGCAGTCAAAACCAACGTGCTCGGCACCGAGAACGTACTTGAAGCGGCGGTGCAGGCAGGGGTGAAGCGAATCGTATGCCTCAGCACCGACAAAGCCGTCTACCCCGTCAACGCGATGGGTATCAGCAAGGCGATGATGGAGAAAGTGTTTGTAGCGAAGTCGCGATCTAGCAATGATACGGTGATCTGCGCAACCCGTTACGGAAACGTGATGGCTTCACGCGGGTCGGTGATCCCACTTTTCGTCAACCAGATGCGGCTGGGACTGCCGATAACAATCACGGATCCTTTGATGACCCGGTTCATGATGACTCTCGAGGATGCGGTCGACCTTGTGCTTTTCGCGTTTGAGAACGGCCGGCCCGGCGAGATTTTTGTACAGAAGGCCCCCGCAGCCACGATCGAAACTCTGGCGAAAGCGCTCGCGGATCTGCTCGGTTTCCCAGAGCAACGTATCGACGTCATCGGAACGCGTCACGGCGAGAAACTGTTCGAGTCTCTGCTAAGTCGGGAAGAAATGGTCGTGGCGGAAGACCTCGGAAGGTATTATCGGATACCACCCGACATGCGCGATCTAAACTACGGAAAGTTTTTCGAACAGGGAGAGATCGAGATCTCTCAAGCAACCGAATATACGTCGCATAACACTACACGCCTCGATATGGCCGGAATGAAGGCGTTGTTGAGGAAGGTGCGGTTCGTGCAAGGTACCCTGCGCGGAGAGCGTGTCGAAGCCGAAGAATAACTAGTTTTTAACTAGGGCAACGACAATCCAAGAGGAAGCTTACAAATGAGTGAACAACGAAAGTTGCGGGTCCTCGTGCTCGGCGCGACGGGAATGCTCGGAGCGACCTTTTTTCGGGCTTTCAGTGCGGACAAAAGCCTTGAAACGTTCGGCACGATGCGCGACGCTGGTGGGGCGAAGTATTTTGCACCGGACCTTCGAGCCACCCTGATCCCGAACGTCCATTTTGAAGGTGAGACTGGACTGCTGAGCGCATTTTCGGTCGCCAAGCCGGATATCGTCATCAACTGTGTCGGGATCATCAAGCAACTACCTAATTCTAATGACAATCTCGAAAGTCTAGCGATCAACGCAAGCCTACCGCATCGCTTGGCAAAGTACACCGGCATGGTCGGCGCTCGGCTGGTGCATTTTAGCACCGATTGTGTGTTCTCTGGCAAGGATGGCCCATACAGGGAAGACGACTTCCCAGACGCCTATGATCGTTATGGTCGGACCAAATACCTTGGCGAGGTAAATTATGAAAATGCCGTCACACTGCGGACATCGATCATCGGGCACGAATTGAACAGCGCCAAAAGCCTTGTGAATTGGTTCCTGAGCCAATCGGGTGAGGTGAAGGGGTTTAGCAAGGCAGTTTTTTCCGGCCTGCCAACGATCGAGGTCACGCGCATCGTGCGCGAATTCGTGATCCCCAACGCAGAGCTCCGCGGCCTCTATCACCTGTCCGTAGATCCGATCAACAAGTACGATTTGCTGCGCCTCGTCGCCGAAACCTACGCAAAAGACATAACGATAAGGCCGGATGAGAAGCTGATTATCAACCGGTCACTCAATTCGGACCGGTTCCGGGCGGCAACGTGCTTCGCACCAACACCCTGGCCAGAGCTGATAAAGGCCATGTACAACGATTACAGTGCCAACACGGCGAACAGCGCCGGGTCCGCGCCTCATCTTTTTGCAAATCGCGGCGCTAGGTCTGCTTCCGTTCCAGTTGCGCCGAGCGGTGCTATTTTTCGAGGAAGCTATGAGTAATATGAATAAAATGCGAGTCATGACAATCGTCGGAACTCGGCCCGAGCTTATTCGCCTTTCCCGGGTGATCGAGCGGCTTGATCGCTATTGCGACCACCTACTCGTTCACACCGGCCAAAGCTACGATTACGAATTGAACCAAGTGTTTTTCGATGATCTCGGAATCCGAAAACCTGATCATTTTCTCAAAAGCGCCGAGGGCAGCATTAGCGCAGCCAATACGATCGGAAATGTCATTTCCAGCGTCGACCAAGTCTTGTTCGCCGAGAGGCCCGAGGCGGTTTTGATCCTCGGCGATACAAACAGCAGCTTAGCTGCGATACCTGCGAAGCGCCGAAGGATCCCAATCTTCCATATGGAAGCGGGCAATCGTAGCTTCGATCTTCGCGTGCCGGAAGAAATCAACCGCCGCATCGTAGACCACACAGCCGACATAAACCTGACCTACAGCACAATTGCGCGCGACTACCTACTTCGTGAGGGATTGCCGCCCGACCAGGTGATTAAAACCGGCAGCCCGATGTTTGAGGTCCTACACCATTACTTGCCGCAGATTGAGCAATCAACAATCTTACAACGGCTGGAGCTCGAAAGGTACCGCTATTTCGTTGTAAGTGCCCACCGAGAAGAAAACATCGACAGTGACAAGAATTTTGCCAAGCTGCTCGCAGTTCTAAACACTTTAGCGGAAGATCATAACATTCCAGTGATCGTCTCAACTCATCCGAGAACGAGAATGCGCGTAGACGACGTTGGTCTTCCGTTCCACCCTCAGGTCCGACTGCTCAAGCCGCTCGGGTTCCATGACTATGTCCATTTACAGCAAAATGCGAAAGCAACGCTTTCAGATAGCGGCACTATAACCGAGGAAAGTTCGATCCTAAACTTTCCGGCCCTCAATCTGCGCGAAGCTCACGAACGTCCGGAAGGTTTCGAAGAAGCAGCTGTAATGATGGTCGGTATTGAAGTTGACCGTGTGCGCCAAGCTCTTGCCGTTCTCGCTCATCAGCCTCGTGGCGCCGAGCGAAGCTTGCGCCTTGTAGAGGACTATTCAGTGCCAAACGTCAGCGACAAAGTTTTACGGATCATCCTCAGTTACACTGACTATGTGAATCGGGTCGTCTGGAAAAAATATTAGATTTTTACAATGAAACAGTGATGCTGCCAGAAGCAGAACTACGGTCAGGACCTATAAATCTGCTCGAGCGCGGGCTCGGGGCGTGATTCATACTTCCAAAGTGGGGAGGGATCATGAGCGATTTGTACAAGCTGTCCGAGGCGCAGGTTGAACGGTTGAGGCCATACTTTCCGAAGTCCCGCGGCAAGCCCAGGGTCGATGACCGGCGGGTGTTGAGCGGGATGATCTACATACAGCGCAATGGGTTGATGTGGAAGCATGCGCCACGGGACTATGGTTCGCCGAAGACGCTCTGGAAGCGATGGAGCCGCATGGGCGTGTTCGCCACCATCATGACCGACCTGGCGGCCCAGGCACAGGACACCGAGATGGTGATGATCGATGCGACCCATCTGAAGACCCACCGGACGGCCTCAAGCCTCGCGGTTCAAAAGGGGGGCGCGGACGGCTGATCGGGCGGACGAAGGCCGGGCTCAACTCGAAACTGCACGTCCTGGCCGACGCGAAGGGCCGCCCGATCCACATGTTCCTCTCGGCGGGCCAGACCTCGGATTACATCGGCGCACGGGCGTTGCTGTCCTCGACCCCTCAGGCGGGTGCTCTGCTGGCAGACCGGGGCTACGATGCCGATTGGTTCCGCAACGCCCTGATCGAATTGGGGATTTCTCCATGCATCCCGTCAAAACGCAGCCGCACAGTTCACATCCTACACGATGCGGCACTCTATCGCCTGCGCCATAAAATCGAGAACATGTTCGCGCGCCTCAAAGACTGGCGCAGGGTCGCGACGCGGTATGACCGCTGCCCAATCCTGTTCCTCTCCGCATGCGCACTCGCCGCTATCGTCATTTATTGGTTATGAGTCTGGACCGTAGACCTGCCCTGGGCTCTGGAGAATTTTGAAGGGTCGAAGGTTCTTCGCCTTAAATCGTCGCGGACAATGGACTTCGGCTTCAGAGTTCTGCAACAACGCCACGCAGCAATGGCAATGTCCACAGCGCTGACGGCTGGCGAAATGTCCTCGATCCTGTCATAGCCATGCTCAAGAACGTCGGTGCTGGGCCAGGATGCTGCGGATTCGCGGATTGATCCGCCCACATTCGAGCGTTCAGGCAGCTGGAGACCACGCTCCGGGCTAGAAGACTTGATCCGCGGGCAAGATCAGGCATCCTTGCGATCAAGCGGCAGGCCACTTGGGGAATGTCGGTTAAATTTTTTCGAGACTCTAGAGAGATGTGAAAGCCCACGATGGCCACGGATGCAAAACGCCGCCTGATCGTTTCCAGCAAGACGCTAATGGCATTTTTTGTGCTCTTGGTATGTGTTTTTTCAGTGTTTGTGCGGCTCTTGAATGTTAGCCTGCCGTTCTCGTATGACTACAGCTCATACATTGAAATAATCGGAGAATTGTTGACGCTTTCGTTCAGAGAGATGATCGGCGTCAGGCTGATCTTTCCATACGTGATAGCAAATCGTATCATACCAGTCGAATTCGGTTTTGCACTATTTGTGAAGATGCTGGCAGCCTTCATCGGCAACTCAGCGGAAATTTACGCTGTTATCGCAACGCTTTCTGTTGGGCTCAGAACCTATGTGATGGTTAAGTTGCGCATTCCGTTCGTTTGGATCGCGTTACTGAACATATATGGCATTACGCTTTGGGAATCGAACGCCCTCAGGCTTGGTTTGGCGGTCAGCTTGTTGCTTTTCGGGCTCTACAAGCTGCGTCACGGCAAGACCGTGGCAGGATGGACATTTGCCGCGCTCTCAGTGACTTTTCATTTGCAGAATATTTTGTTTTTGGCCCCGTTTCTCGCTTTCTATCTTATCCGAAAGTATATGCAGAAGTCAGTCAAGCGCGTGGTGATTGCCAATATCGCTGCAACCTTGGCTATGCCGATTTTAGTTTATTTCTTGCCCTCGATCGGTAATCAAAAACTGGCATTCTATATCTCACAAACTGGGTCTGGAAGCGCAGGGTTGACAGTAACTTCCGTTCTAGCTGCAATTTTCATGGCAAGTGCGCTCTTGAAAAGAAAGAAAACTATCGGTGACGACCAAAGTGAGAGGTTCTGCATGCTAATCTTGTCAGCTGGCATCCCGTCAATCTTTCTTCTGCTTTTTCTGACGGATGTCGCGGTATTGGGTGATCGGGCCTGGCAAGTTGCGTTTATCATTCTAGCCACATTCTTCACAGGTACATTCCCGCTCCGCGGCCAAATGATGTTGCCGTATTTGGTACTCTTTGCTCTGGCTTTTGTTAGTGTGGTGAACGTAGGTGTTCGTTATCCACTATCGGACTTCTTCTCGTATGCCCTGCCCAATGTAGACCCAAATTAGGCTCGGGGAGAGGTCAAGTGACAACATCCATTGCGAAGTTCGGCGCACCACAACAATCTGGCGATTTGGCCTACAACTTCATAAGCATCCGGGCGAAGCGTGTTTAGTGTTAGGACTCATTCAACTCGCTCTGGTGGCATGATTCAGGTTCGGCAAGGAGACCGAGCAATGAGCAACCTTTCTGGCTGACGGACGCGCAGATGACGCGTCTGGAACCCCTCTTTCTTAAGAGCCATGGCAAGCCACGTGTCGATAACTGACGTGTATTGAGTGGCTTTATCTCCATCAATCGCACTGGCTTGCGCTGTCACGATGCGCCCCGAGAGTATAGCCCTCCGAAGACACACACTACAACCGCTGGAAGCGATGTGGCGGCAAGGGCATCTTCGCCCGGAGGATGGTAGGTCTGGCCTCCGAGGCCGCCGTTTCAAAGACGGTGATGGTCGACGAAACCTATTTGAAAGCTCACTGCACGGCAACCAGCCTGCGGTCGAAAAAGGGGCACATGACGCACGGCGGGGCCTTCTGATCGGCTGGGCCAAGGACGGCATGACCGCAGGCCAGGTCAGCGACTATACGGGTGTGGTTGCCACCCGCTACGATCGGAGCCCGAAAGTCTTCCTCTCCGTCGTCGCGCTCGCGGCAATCGTCGTGTTCTGGCTATGAAACAAAAACGAGTCCTGACCCTACGAAAACATCTGCAAATTCTGGACGTCAGAGACAGATGGCTTCATCCTAGTGTTCGCCACCTGACAAAGGATTCCCATATGTGATGAGGTGTGTCACTATCGGGACATGAGACGAGATGATATCTGCCTTTACCTTGGCCCCGCCGACCGTGCGCAACTGCAAGCCCTGCTCGCCGACCGAAACA